>JAUCGL010000099.1 GCA_030378105.1 Candidatus Halobeggiatoa sp. HSG11
TGATAACATTAATAAAGTTACTGCTCATATTTCTGAACATCCAGATACAAAATTGAGTGTTGATAATAATATTGATGA
Source organism: Candidatus Halobeggiatoa sp. HSG11 (assembly GCA_030378105.1). Lineage (GTDB taxonomy): Bacteria > Pseudomonadota > Gammaproteobacteria > Beggiatoales > Beggiatoaceae > DRQV01. Next base: position 79 of record JAUCGL010000099.1, read on the forward strand.
ATTAGCTGATATTATTAATCATTTTAATAATTTAAACAATTCATATCAAAAAATTTCTACTAAAGAAAACACTTTACATGAGTTACTAGATACTACTTTAATTGGTCTATGTTTATGGAAATTAGATGGAGCTGTTAAATTTGTTAACCCAGCTTTTGCAAAGATGATTGGACATTCCATAGAATCGGCTTTAAATCTTAATTACTGGCAAGATGTTACGATAGAAGAAAGTATAGAAAATGAGCAAAAACAATTACTAAAGTTAAAAATTGGAGAACGCTATGGACCATTGGAAAGAGAATATCAACATAAAGATGGTTATTATGTTCCAATCAGAGTTTCAGCTTTAATAATAAAAAAAGGTGAAGAATTATATGCTTGGTCTTATGTTGAAAATATAAGTGGAGAAAAATGGAAAAATGCAGAATTAATATCCTCTAAAGAAAAAGCTGAAAAAGCTAATTTAGCCAAGAGCCAATTTTTGGCCAATATGAGCCATGAGCTTCGTACTCCTATGAATACCATCGTTGGTTACACTGAAATGTTGGAAGAAGAAATTCGAGAATGTAAAAAACCACGTTTACTACAAGATGTTAAAAGTATTCATGCCGCAGCTAAACATTTATTGAATTTAATTGATGGCATTTTGGATATTTCTAAAATTGAAGCCGGTAAAATGCAATTGTATGCAGAGCGGTTTGATTTAAAAGTTATGCTCAAAAATACTATTTCTACTTTACATCCTTTGATAGAAAATAAAGCCAATGCAATAAAAATGGTTTTTGATGATGATCTAGGAGAGATTTATACTGATTTAACTAAAGTTAGGCAAATCGTATTTAATTTACTTAGCAATGCTTCTAAATTTACTGAACAAGGTATCATCACTTTAAAAGTCCATAAATATAGAGAACAAAAAAAAGATTTCATTAATATTCAAGTAATTGATGAAGGTATCGGCATGACTGGAGAACAATTAGATGGCTTGTTTCAAGTTTTTACTCAAGCAGATGCGTCTATATCTCGTGATTATGGTGGTACTGGTTTAGGATTAGCAATAAGCAAACATTTTGTTAAGATGCTTGGTGGTAAAATAATAGTAGATAGTAAATTTGGTAAAGGTAGTCGTTTCAACGTTAACATACCAGCATATTTGGATTTAGTTAAACCTAATGATACTGATAATATTCCTATAAGAATACCAGATATGCCAGTAGAAAGTGGTTTATTATTAGTTATTGACGATGATGGAACAGTACGAGAATTATTAGATGCTTATCTGAGTAAAATAGGTTATCGAGTGGTTGGAGCAGCAAGTGGTCCAGAAGGTTTAAAATTAGCGAAAAAACTACGTCCAGATGCAATTACTTTAGATGTGATGATGCCGGGCATGGATGGTTGGGAAGTATTGTCTGAATTGAAAGCGGACTCAACTTTATCACATATTCCAGTCATTATGTTGACTATGACCGATGATCAAGACATAGGTTATTCTTTAGGAGCTGCTGAATATTTGACCAAACCAATTTCTCGTACTCAACTTATTGAAGTATTGCGTAAATATCATACTGAAGATGATAATCGTACCGTTATGGTGGTAGAAGATGATAATACAACTCGTGAAATGATGGTTAGAATGCTTCATAAAGGTGGCTGGAAAGTTATTGAAGCTGAAAATGGAGAAGTTGCTTTAAGACGTTTGGAACAGGCTATACCAAATCTTATTCTGTTAGATTTAATGATGCCGCAGGTAGATGGTTTTGAGTTTATTATTCAATTGCGACAACATAAGACTTGTTCTGCAATCCCAGTAGTTGTACTGACAGCGAAAGATATAACTCCAGAAGACCGATTATGGTTAACAAACAGAGTGGATACAGTATTTCAAAAAGGTTCTTACACCAGAGATGAGTTATTTACTGAATTACGACAATTGTTAGTAGGAACAGTTAAAAGCAATGGGAAATCAGTGGTTAAATAGACATAATTCTGATATATATGTCAAACAATCTAGGTTAGATGGTTATCGTTCAAGGGCCGTATATAAATTAGCTCAAATTGATGCTCGTGATCATTTGTTAACTGGCAATATGAACGTAATTGATTTGGGTGCGGCTCCTGGTGGTTGGTCACAATGGATAGCCAAAAATAAACAGATTAAAGTATTTGCTTTAGATATATTACCGATGGAGCCGTTGATAAACGTTACTTTTATTCAGGGTGATTTTCGGGAAGATGAGGTGTTAAATAAGTTATTAGAACAGTTGGGAGGATGTAAGATTGATCTCGTTATATCTGATATGGCACCTAATACAAGTGGAATAAAAGATGTTGACCAAGCACGTAGTATGTTATTAGCAGAATTAGCTAGAGATTTCGCATATGAAGTATTGACTCAAAATGGTAATTTTTTGACCAAGGTATTTCAAGGTGAAGGGTTTGATTTTTATATCAAAAGTTTAAGGCAGCAGTTTAAGAAAGTAGTCACTCGGAAACCAGATGCTTCACGAGCTAAATCCCCCGAAGTTTACCTTGTAGGAAAAAATTATCTTGGCAACTCAAATTAAAGCTTAAAAAAAGGAAATTTGGGGTAACCACAAGGGATTACCCCTACAAATCATCATTTAACGTAGGGGCACAATCCTTTATGGTTGCCCTTAACTTAATGGCAATGAGGTCTGCCCCTACAAAACACAATATATTTATATCTAGTTATCTCGTTCCCAACGTCTCGTTGGGAATGTCTACCATATCGCTCTGCGGTATTCATTCGATATTTTTGACTTGTGTATTAAGCAACGCCTTTAATTATAACTAAATTATTCGGTTACTTGACTAGGAGTTGATACTGGAACTGGTTTTTCCATAAAAATATATTCGTTATTTAATAACTCTGATACTAACGCCATACGTTGTTTAAATTCTTTAATTATAGGGCGATTATCAGCTTCTGGATTAACAATTTGAGGCAATATCATAAGCACTAATTCAGTTCGTATTATTTCATTGTCAGTAGAAGAAAATACAGTATTTCCAAGTACAGGTACATTCATCAAACCGGGAAGTCCTTGTTTATTGTTTGCGGTACGAGTTTCAATCATACCACCAATAATTATTGCACTACCATCTCGCACAACAACTGAAGTTTCTACCTTACGCTGAATAAAAGATTGCATTTTTTTCGTTTCAGCACCACGTTCTGGGCCTAACTGAGATAATTCTTGAAAAATTTCTAAGTTGATAATACCATTGTCATTGATACGTGGTGTCACCTTGACAGTTATACCTGTATCTTTATATTGTACGGATTGAGTTACATAATTGCTATTAATACCACGATCTGTTGAACTAGAAAATGGTTCACTAGCACCGATATTAATTGAAGCCTCTTCATTATTGCGTACCAATAGTGATGGACGTGATAAAATACTTATATCGTTAGTAGAAGCAATAATATTTAATAACGCAGTCAGACTACCAATTGTTTTATTAAATACCAGCCCAGCCAATGAATTATCTTTATCTCCATGTCCCGGTACCGAAAAATCTGTTTGGGCATAATTAACATTGCTGGCATTAACATCTCCAAAAATATACTTCCAATCAATACCAAATTTGTTCGCTTCAGTCAAAGTAACTTCCGCAATAACAACATTAACCATAACTTCTTTAGGTACTTGATCTAATGCATAGATAGTTTCCAATAACTGTCGATAATCACGTGGATTAGCTCGTATCAACAGACTATTAGTGCTTTCATCAGAAACAATATTAACTTTCAATTCGGCGGAAACAGCCATTTTACCACCAGCTATAGGCAATGATTCTGGTTTTTTATCTTCATCTTGAGCCGCCTCATTATGCTTTTGTTTTTCTATATCTTCAGCTTCTTTTTTATCTTCGATTTTAAAAACATTTGATAGAGTTGAAGCTAATTTTTCTGCCTCTAAGTTCTTAACTTTATAGATGAAGATTTGTTCACCACTTTCTTCGCTACGTTCATCAAGAATTCCAACCCATAAAGCTACTTCACCGAAACCACTATTGGGAGGTGCAATAACTAAAATAGCATTAATCCGTTCCAAAGCAATAACTTGATAAGTTGAATCAGCATTACCAGAAACAGCTTTCAGAATTTTTTCTAACTCAGCTTGCACATCAGCAGCTTTTGAATTAACTAATCTAAATAAACGCATTCCACGATGTAAAAATGGATCAGCATCAATTATTTTTAACAATTTATTAATGCGTACTAATCGTTGAGGGGTTGTTACGATCCCAATCACATTTAACATCGGCAAGCTAATAACTCGGCCTTTGGGTTGAATTAACGGATTTATAATTGCTGGGGCAGTCTCGGAAGTTATGTAACGTAGTGGAGTTATTTGCATCACTTCTGGAGAATCACTTGTGGTTAATGTTTCTGGAGTTAAACCAATAGTATCAGGTAGTTGAGAGGGTGTTTTTTTCAGATGGTATAAAGTACCTCTTTTTTCCATAACAACACCAGCGTCATTTAATAATAATTGCAATAAAGGCCATAAATCCTTTTTAGTTAAAGGTTTCTCTTCAGATGTCCGCAAGGTGACTTTATCTCCAATCGTGGAGTCAATTATCATAGTTATTTCTAAGGCATCACCGATAATTTGTAAAATTTCTCGTAAAGATACTTGTTCAAAATCCAACTGAATAGGCGTGTCATCATCTAATTTTAAATGTGCTATTCCAGATGATGTCTGAGCAGTTATTGTAGTTATTTCTGGTAATTTTCCTTCTTTATCAACTGTTTTTAATGGTTTTGGTTTAGTTTGAGGCAATTCAACAATTGAGGTGTCAAGTAAAGGTTTATTAACCTTATCTGTTTGTAATTCATTAACAGCTAATTGTTTAGCACTGACAGTAGTAGTTTTTTTTGGTTGCTGAGTACTGCAAGATAGTAAAATACTTGTACACAACAGTAAAATGATTATTTTCATATGTTAGGGTGTTATTTGGAAAGTGCCTTAAGTTAATTCTTTGAATATTTTTAATATTGAGAAATTATAATAATTCTTAATATGGTTTGTTTACTTAAATCTATAAGATATATTTGTTCTATGCTCAAATAAATTTTTTCACAATAGCCATAGGAAAGACCTATGGAAGATATATAAAATTATACACTACTACTCTGTACATGCAAAGTATAATTGTTTACATCCCCATTTCTCAGTTAAGATAATGCTGCATTTTTTCTAAGAATATTTCAGTACGAAAATTTTGAGCTTGTTTTTCACAGTCATTTCGCATGTTTAATGCTGTTTTAGGAGTCATTGTGGATACTGCTTGGCAGATTGCCGATACTGAAGGTTGCAATAAAAAACCGGTTTTGAATGGAATAATAGTTTCCAATAATCCACCTTCAGCAGTTCCAATCACTGGTTTTCCAGCAGCCATAGATTCCACCGGTGACATACCAAAATCTTCATCTTTTGCTAAATATAAAGTTGCAATACTTTTGCCAACCAATTCTGTCAATTTTTGCTCATCAACCCAACCAGTTAAGTGGATATTATTGGATTGCTTGGCCAGTTTTTGTAATCTCGGTAGCTCTTCACCACCAGAAGCTATTATTAGTTTTTTATCTGGCATCTTTAAAAATGCTTGCACAATTAAATCTATCCGTTTCAAAGGGTCTAAACGCCCCATTGATAGATAATAATTTTCTTGCCCAAGCCATTGAAAACGTTTGGTATCACAAGGAGGATGTATAACTGTTGACTGTTTGCCTAAATAATGTTGGATCCGCTGTGATACGTTTTCAGAGTTGGCTATTATAATGTCCATATTAGCAACGGCATGTTCATAACGTGGTTGTAAATATTTGATAAATGTTAGTAATAATGGACGCAAATGGATTGGAAGACGCTTTAAATAAAATTTTTTTTGATCATAAATAAAACGTGGGGGAGTGTGACAGTATAAAATATTTTTACCATTGGTATGATTGTTTATTGCTAATGGAGTGTAAAAACCACTATAAATAACAGTTTCATAGTTTTTTAAGAAATCGGTGTGATTATTGAATGCTTTTGCTAGTTTAAATTGTTTCCATAATGGTATAGAACTGCGAGAATTTAAACTATATTGAGTTAAATTTTCTATGAAAGGATGGTTTTTATTGGCAAATCCGTAACCTATATCCATATTTAAACCACGAGCTAAAACACTGCTAAGTTTACCGCCACCTTCTAAAGATTCAAAATAATCGTGCAAAATTATATTTTTCATGATATTAAAATTATATTGACTTAATTGTTAGGAGGTCTTTCTTCAAAGTACAATGGTATTTTATCTTGTCTGAATCAGAATTAACAGAATTATAGAATTTCCAGAATAACGGCGTAATTTTATTGGTTTATGATTTTTAATTCTGGTAGTGTTAGTACAACGAATTGGCGAAATGAACGAATAAGGCAGATGGGTTGTTGCTTTTAATTCGATTATTTCGTTAATTCGCTGTATTATTAAGGAGTTTCGCTGAAAAATTGATTAGTCAACGGGACATGGACGTTCCGGGGACATCATGAAATTTCTGCGAAACTCATCTGCTCAAGCTATTTTATCCATATTTTCAACAAATGACTGATTAATTCACCTAAATAGATTAAAAAATCAGTATTCATATTCAACTGAAAACGTGTAGCATTATGACTACCCATAGCTAATAAACCATAAGGTTCAGGATTAGCCAAAAGTGTATTTAACACTGCTTAAGCAATATTACCATCTGGAAATAAATAATCAGTTTACTCTTTTGATGCTTATCAACGTTATAATTAAATTAATAATGGTAATATAATATACCTTTATTTTGTGCCATTGATGTTATTAATAAATTTTCATGGTTAGAAAACTCAGAGTACAAGGTATTTTCTAATATAATCAACTGTGTATATTATACAATAATATCCAAGATTTATCAAACCAGAATTTTAACTTATAAATCATTGATATATATCAGTGCTAAGTAATTGCAAATCACTTCCATAAATATAACTCAGTTTTAAATCTATAATGTCAACAGTTACCAAAATTTTATGTGAAAGCCTCTCTATCATATTTAATGGTGATATTATAGAAATTTTTTCTAATTTGGATGATGCTGATAAAACGGCTTATTTTAAAGAATGTTTTACTATTGCTGAAATTATCCAACTTTTTCAAAATAGTTATAGTTATGCGTTGATAACGATAGGGTATAGTTTAGCCTCTCCAGAAAACCAAAAAAATTTTTGGCAATCACTGTTTCAAGCTGATTTAGAAGATAAATTTGCTCAATGTATTAAAAAAGATTATTTAATATTATTTGCAAAACAACAAGCTTTATCAGAAAAAAATTTAGCTAAATTAAGACAAATTGCAATGACGCAATGCCAACAACTAACCCACCTAACTCTATTCAAAGAAGATAATATTTCTGAGTCCGAATTAGCCAGCTTTATTTCCAAAAATAAAAAACATTCTATTACCAAGTTAATTTTAGAATTGATACAAGAACAGTATTCTTTAGATAATCAAATAGTTAATTTTTTTAAATTCAAAGAATTATTTGGTAATATTATATTGTTTTTTCTGCATGAACAATTACGAAGAAATGAACGGTTTAATAATACTATAACTACTTTACAACATAAAAATTTAACTGTAGATATTCGTAACATCAAAAACATTGTAAAAACCACAGAAAATGAATTAAATAAGGAGCTTGCTATTAAAAACTTTGCTAAAGTGGCACAACTGGGACAACAGTTAGAACGTTTACAAAAAACTGAAGCAATTACCAATTCTTATTACAAGCAATTTATTGATTTTAACGAAAAATTTTCATATTTAACCCAGTTAGCACATGTTCAATTAAAACAAGTTTTAGCTGCAATGGTAAAACTACACGGCCAGTCCGGAAATATTAAAACTATTGCTAAAAAAATTTCAGGCATAATAGAACGATTAATGGCTTATTTGGATTTATCATCGCAAATAAAAACAACGGATTATCCCACTCGGCTTAGTTTTGCCAATCTAAAATTAATAAATCAAGCAATACATTTATCAAAACATTTACCTTACTTTGATACTCAATTTAATTCACTTTTTATTGAATTGGGTAGTATCATGACTTTTAAAGGTGATTTAACATCTGCTGAAAAATTGTTTATACGAATTCATAAGCAAGCTGAAAATGATGAAGAACAAGCATTAACTGCATTTAATCTTTTTCAAGTATATCTTCGGCAACGAATAAATAATCCTGCGGCTTTACATTTCTTAAAAATTGCTATTGAACTTAATCCACAGCGTTATGCTTTATACGATATTGAGAAATATTCAATTGAACGTTTATTGGGAGCTGACAACATTGGCTGTTCTTTTCTTTGTAAACATTGTTTAAATGAAAAACAACTAGTTATGGTGAAATGTTTTTGGAAAACCAGTGAAAAATTACCTAATAAAATATTTAGAGAAGCATTGCTGGCAGCGGAATCAGCTAGTACATATATACCAAGACCTTTGGATTATGGTTTTATAGATGCAGAAAAACAAGAACGTGGTTATTTTGTTACTGAATATCAACAAGGAACGATAGACAGTGAAACTTGGCTTAAACATCATGGTAATTTAGATATAGAAACTGGAATTAAAGTAGGGATACAAATTGCCGAGGCTTTACAACTCGTACATGATAAAGGGATTTTCCATTTGAATTTACAACCAACTAAAATTTTATTGAAATGGCAAGATACAGCTTTTCAACGCTCAAAAAGAAATATTTCAGTAAAAATTGTTGATTTCGGTTTAGCAGGTATATTTTACTCATTAGGAAAAAGAATTACTATTCAACAAGAACATAGCTTAAACAAACTAGAACAATCCATAAAATTTAATGCTCTTAATTACCTTGCACCGGAGCAACAAGGATTAACTTTTTTGGGATTTCCTGATAAAAAAAGTGATATTTTTGCTTTTGGTAAAATTCTATATTATTTGCTCACGGGTGAAAGCTCATATAACTTACATCAAAAACATTTTACAAAATACCCAGAATTATTTAATTTATTACATAGTTGTGTAGAATCAAATCCGAAAAATCGTCCAACTACAAAAACTATTATTTCTCAATTATTTACAATGCAAAAAGAGATTATAGAAACACTTAATATTTGGTGGAAGCAATTAGACGTACAGTGGCAAAAAGTTTTTAAACAAACTGTTTTTATAGGAATTGATGAAGAACCAAATAATGATGATTTAATTAAAATTATTAATTTACAGGAACTTAATTGTAGCCAAAGTGATATTAATACTTTAGAACCATTACGATTGCTATTACAGTTACAGGAACTTAATTGTAGTTACAATAAAATTAATGATTTAGAAGTATTATATTCATTGAAAAATTTGAAAAAATTAGATTGTAGCGGAAATAAAATTGGTAATTTAGAATCGTTACGAGAAGCAAATCAATTACAAAACTTAGCTTGTAGTTCTAATAATATTAGGAAATTAAGACCTCTTTTTCTATTGAAACAATTACAAACATTAGTTTATGGTGATAATCCATTAAATCAGCTAGAAATAGGGAAATTTAAACAAGCTGTACCCGATTGTATAACTAAAAATGAATGGTTATAAAATAGACATCTTTCCTAAATAAGTATATATACTTAATTAACTTAGCTTGCCGCAAAAAGCTTTTATATTCCACCGATTTCATCGGTGGCTATTCACATTCAATCCTTTCAGGATAGTTAAAACAACCCCAACGAGGTTCACACTTGAATAGCCATAGGTTAAACCTATGGAACAAATTAATTAAAATGCTCTCTGCGTCAACCATCAGTTATTTAGGAAAGATATCTAATCAGATGAGTCTCTCCGTGATGACGGTAAAATTAGTTATAAAAAACTTATAAAAACAATGCTGCACATATAAAATATATAATTCCCCCGATAAATGCAGAAATTGGCACAGTTACTAACCAAGCTGTTATTATTTTAGCTAACATGCCTTTTCTAACATATTGCCTCTTATTAATTTTATCCAACTTTTTCTGTTCTTTTTTAGTAAAATCAACTTTTCCACCTGTCTGCATGGCTGCCAAACTTTGTTCTTTCAATGCTATTTTGTTTAAAAACTGCTCTTTCTCTACTTCCGTCTCCAATTCAGTTAGTTTATTGTTCCACTTAGTAAGTTTTTTGTTGATCGATTTGACATGATGAGCTTTAACTCCTTCAATTTCATTCTCATAACGCTGATATAAATAATAACGCAAATAACCAACTCCAAACACACCACCAATAGCAATATGAGTTGAACTAACTGGCAATCCCAACCAAGAAGCTATAATAACCACAATTGCCGAAGACATAGCAATTGACCAAGCTCTGCCCTGATCCAAATCAGTTATCTCACTGCCAACCGTTTTAATAAGCTTAGAACCATAAGTTGCTAATCCAACAGCAATACCTAAAGCACCAATAGCCATAATCCATAATGGAATAGCGGCCTTTTTAGCAATCACACCACTTTGAATAGCCTCATAAATAGCAGCAACCGGGCCAATAGCATTAGCAACATCATTAGCTCCGTGAGCAAAACATAAAAGTGCTGCGGCAAAGATTAATGGCAAGGTAAACAATGTGTTAATATCATCTTTTTTATCCGATAACTGTTGTGACGCTTTTTTAATAAGAGGTTTGGCGATAACATAAGTTATTATTCCAACCACAACGCCAATGGCTACAGCAATTGTTATATCAAGTTTTATTAATTTTTTTATACCTTTAATGGCTAAATAAGTGGCAAATGCACAACTCATTATGGCAATTAAAATTGGAACTATTTTTTTGGCTGCTTCCAGAGTATCTTCTTTATGAAAAATTCGGTCTTGAATAATATATAAAAATAAGGCTGCAATTAATCCACCTAAAACTGGCGATATGACCCAACTAGCTGCAATTTTAGTCATCATTCCCCAATTGACAAGCTCCCAGCCACTTGATGCAATCGCTGCTCCCATAATTCCGCCTACAATAGAATGAGTGGTGGAAACTGGCGAACCCAATGCGGTTGCCAAATTTAACCAAATAGCTCCTCCTAGCAGAGCAGAAAACATAACCCAAATAAATATACTGCTATCAACAATAAATTTGGTATCAATTATGCCTTTTTTTATTGTACTTACAACATCTCCCCCAGCAATTAAAGCCCCACTTGCTTCAAAAATTATTGCGATAATAACAGCACTGGTTAAAGTTAATGCCTTGGAACCCACAGCCGGGCCAACATTATTGGCAACATCATTAGCACCGATATTAATAGCCATGTAGCCCCCTACTATTGCTACAAATGCTAAAAATGTTGGGTCAGACACATTATCCAATCCAAATAGAGCAAATAACGTGACTAAAACTAGAAAAAATATGCTTATTCCTAGCTTATAAAATTTGGCATAAGGGTTCTCAATAAATATGTTCATTTTTCAAATTTGAGTTTAATAAAAAAATGTATTTTAACAGATTTTAATAATTACACCAATTTTTATATTTGATTAACTGTCAAGTGTAGATTATATGTTATAATTTTTGTTTCTAGTATGAATAAATTATGATATTAACATCTCAAATCAACAGTAAAACCCTTTATTTACGATTATTAAATTACGTTGTTCCTTATTGGCGTATTTTTGCTTTGGCAATTTTTGCTATAGTTGTGATGGCAATAGCTGATCCAGTGTTAGCTGCTTTGATTCAACCATTGTTGGATGGTGGTTTTGTCGAAAAAGACCCAATGATGATGAAGTTAATGCCGATATTTCTTATTTTATTAATTTTAATCAAAGGATTAGCACTGTTAGCTAGTACGATTGGTATGACTTGGATTGCATCTCGTTTAGTGACAGATTTACGCATTGAAATGTTTGACAAAATTTTAACCTTGCCAACTAGTGAATTTGATAAAGCATCTTCTGGAGTGTTGTTATCCAAAGTAACTTATGATGTAAGTAGAGTTATGGCAGCAGCCACTGATGTTTTATTAATTTTAGTAAGGGACAGTTTAGCAGTTTTGGGTTTATTAGCGTGGATGTTTTACTTAAATTGGATGTTATCATTAATTGTATTTACCATTGTACCGTTTGTTGTCATAGTTGTTCGGGTGGTAAGCAAACTTTTACGTGGCATTAATACTTCTATTCAAGATGCAATGGGAGATTTAACTAGGATAGTTGAAGAGGCAATTGGAGGACATAAATTAGTTAAAATTTTTGCGGGCCAACAATATGAACAAAATCGTTTCCAAACTGCTTGCAATCAGGTGCGACATTTAGAAGTGAAAACACAAGTTACCTCTGGTATCAGCGTGTTCATTGTGCAAATATTGACTGCCTTGTCATTAGGCATAATTATTTATATTGCGGCTCAACAGTCGGCTTCGGATAATATAACTGTGGGCGGATTTGTGTCTTTATTTACTGCGATGGGGATGTTATTTTCACCAGTTAAACGCTTGACCAAAGTGAATGATAAATTACAACAAGGATTAGCAGCAGCTCAAAGTGTATTTAATTTAATAGACCAAGATTCTGAATTAGAAAAAAACAATCTGATTAATAAGGAAAAATTATCTGGAAAATTGGAATTTAAACAATTGTCTTTTAGTTATGAAGAACATTCAGCTTTGCATAATATTTCTCTTACTATTTCACCTGGAGAAACTGTAGCATTGGTTGGAGCTTCGGGAAGTGGTAAAACAACTTTAGCTAATTTAATTCCGCATTTTTATTCTATAACTGACGGTCAATTACTGCTTGATGATATAGATATTAATAAATTACCATTAAAAGATTTGAGAAATAATATTGCGTTGGTTAGTCAAGAAGTAGTGTTATTTAATGATACTGTGGCTGCTAATATAGCTTATGGTACAATGGTCAGTGTGTCACAAGCTGATATTGTGAAAGCTGCTAAATTGGCTTATGCGATGGAATTTATTGAACAAATGCCCAAAGGTTTGGAAACTATTATTGGAGAAAGAGGAGTTAAATTATCTGGTGGGCAACGCCAACGGCTTGCTATAGCACGGGCTTTGCTTAAAGATGCTCCAATTTTGATTTTTGATGAAGCAACTTCAGCGTTAGATACTCAATCAGAACATAAAATTCAGCAATCACTAGAAAAACTTAAACAGGGGCGTACCACTATTATTATTGCCCATCGTCTTTCAACTATTGCTAAGGCAGATCATATTGTAGTTATGGAAAAAGGGCGTATTGTGGAAGTTGGTAAACATGAAGAATTAATGGCAAAACAAGGGGTTTATGCAAAATTATATCAGGTTCAGGCCAGCATTGATTAACTGTAATTATTCAATAATAAGTTTAACAAACAATTATGACTGATAAAATTATATTTTTTAACGATGAGGACAATATCTCAATTTTAGCTGAATTTAAAAAACGGATAGATTATATACCATCAAACCCAGAAATTCCTGATTTCGAAAAACATAGAAATGATTATATAAACCTTATTATTGGTTTTATAAAAGAAAGACCAGAATTTTGGGATGATTTTTGTCAAATAAATATTAAATGGATTGGAAAGAGTTTTTTAATAAGCTGTCGTTCTACTATAAAAGAAGAACCATCAAAAAATGAGTTAGATGATATTTTTTCTATGTGTTTCCGTTTTTTTCTAGAACTGTATTTGTCAACCAATATTGACCATGACTTAGAAAATGTATATGATTTTGCAGTAAATAACTTGGAATCTTTTGAAGATAGACCAAAACAACGAATTGAATTTGCTATTAAACGTATGCCAATAGTGATATTTAAAGAAATTACAAATACTAGTTCCATAGCAAGTATTAAAAATCTTGATAATACCCTTTCTAAAGCTGAACAATTGAAAGAAAAATGGGATAAAGACTTAATAGAACGAGAAGAACAAGTTAATAAATTAAAAGATAATCTTACTGAATATGAAACTGCTTTTAATTTTGTTGGTTTATACAATGGATTCGATGAATTATCAGTTGAGAAAAATGAAGAGAAGAAAAATCTATTATTTTGGTTAAGAATTCTCGGAGTTATTATTGTTACTCCCATTTTAATTGAGTTTATAATAATATTTTTAAATATCAAAGATATTACTTCCATTCAAGAAGGTTTAATAATATCTATTTTGCCAACAATTTCTTTTGTGGCTATTTCAATATATTACTTTCGAGTTTTATTATTTAATTATAAATCTGTAAAATCCCAATTACTCCAAATAGAACTTAGAAAAACACTTTGTAGATTCATACAAAATTACGCTGATTATTCATCTGAAATTAAAAAAGAGGATGCTGATGCTCTCAGTAAATTTGAAAATATCATATTTTCAGGCATTGTAATGGATGAAGGAGCATTACCATCTAATTTTGATGGTTTTGAGCAGATAGTCAAAATTATGAAATCTATAAAAATTTCACATTAGAATTGTAGATTTATTAATTGGTAAACATGAGGAATTGATGGCAAAACAAGGAGTCTATGCAAAATTATATCAGGTTCAAGCTTTACAATAAATTAAAGTTGAAATCACTTATATAATAATAATTTACATCAATAATATGTTTAATGGCATTATTTTTGATGTTTTTTATACAAAGATATTTTAATTAGCCTTAAAACTAAATATTTTGATTTCTAAATATAAATTATTTATACTCTAATAGTAAATAAAATTAATAAACTTATCTTAAAACTTTTTTGTGAAAACTCAGAAATCCTGTTATGGCTAATAAAGCGGAACTCATTAATATACTGATTGTAGATGATAATGAAAATAATCTCTTTACTTTGCGTACCTTAATTAAGGAGTATATTGATGCCCATGTATTACAAGCTCAATCAGGAAAAGCAGCATTAAATTTGATGTTAAAACATCACATTGACTTAGTTATTCTTGATATCCAAATGCCGGGTATGGATGGTTTTGAAACTGCAAAAGTTATTCAAATGAGACCCAGAACTCAACATGTTCCAGTAGTTTTTTTAACCGCAGCTTATAAAGCAGAAGAATTTCAACAAAAAGGTTTTTCATTGGGTGCTGCCGATTATTTAACCAAACCAATTGATGCTCCACAATTAATTAATCGCATAAAATCTTACATACGATTTATAGAACAAGATCGACAACATAAACAAGATTTAGAACGTAAAGTTCAAGAACGTACAAGTGAATTATTAGAAGCTCGCAATGAATTAGAAAAAAGAGTTGAGGAACGTACTGCCGAATTGCTGGAAGCTAAAAATCAGGCTGAAGAAGCCAATAAAGCTAAAAGTAACTTTTTAGCGAACATGAGTCATGAATTACGTACTCCTTTAAATGCTATTATTGGTTATAGCGAAATGTTACAAGAAGAAGCTGAAGATTTAGAAGAAGAAGATTTTTTTACTCCAGATTTAAAAAGGATTAGTTCATCTGGTAAACATTTGTTGGGGCTTATTAATGATGTTTTGGATTTGTCTAAAATTGAAGCTGGTAAAATGGATTTATATTTGGAAAATTTTGAGCTAAGAATTATTATAGATGAAGTCGTATCAACTGTTAAACCATTGGTAGAGAAAAAACTCAATACTTTTAAAGTAGTTTGTAGTGATAATTTAGGTGAAATCCATTCTGATCTAACTAAGTTGCGTCAAATACTATATAATTTTATTAGCAATTCAGCTAAATTTACTGAAAATGGTATTATTAGTTTAGAAATAGAACGAGAAGATAAATGGATACATTTTTGCGTAACTGATACTGGTATTGGTATGACAGAAGAACAACAAAAGAAGTTATTTCAACCTTTTATTCAAGCCGATTCCTCCACCACTCGCAAATATGGTGGTACTGGTCTTGGTATGGCCATAACTCAACAATTTACTCAAATGATGGGTGGAACAATTGAAGTTAAAAGTAAATTTGAAGAAGGTAGTAGCTTTAAACTTTCCTTGCCAATCAAAACCATTACTCTTCAAGATTAATTTTGGTAGTTTGCTTTTGCTTATTGGTAAAAATTTCCTTAGCTATATCACCAATTCCACCAATAGAACTAACTAAATTAGTGGCTTCAAGCGGCATCATAATTAACTTTTGATTATCAGCACTAGCTATATTCTGGAGAGCATCTACATATTTTTGGGCAATAAAATAATTAATGGCTTGAATATCACCTTCTTTAATAGCTTTAGAAACCAATTCCGTAGCATAAGCCTCGGCTTGTGCTTTACGCTCAATAGCACCAGCTTCATAAATAGCAGAATCTTTTTGTACTTCAGCTTCCAATATGTTAGCTTGTTTTCGAGCTTCAGCCCTTAAAATTTCAGCCGTTTTATAACCCTCAGCTTCTAAAACCTCAGATTCTTTTTGGCCTTCAGCTTTAAGGATCATAGCTCGTTTTTCACCTTCGGCTTTTTTAATAGCGGCATATTGTAAGCCTTCGGCCTCTAAAATAGCTGCTCGCTTACTACGTTCAGCTTTCATTTGTCGAGCCATTGAGTTAACCAAGTCTTCTGGTGGAGTTATATCTTTTATTTCAACTCGTGTTACTTTTATTCCCCAAGGGTCGGTTGCCTCATCAATATCATTAAGTAATACTTTATTAATTTCATTACGTTTAGATAATAAATCATCTAAATCCATAGAACCCATAACATTACGGATATTAGTCACCGTCAGTTGCATGATGGCTTCTTCTAAATCTCTGATTCTATAGGTAGCTTTTTCCGCATCAAATACTCGCCAAAACACAACTCCATCAACTGTTATCATAGCATTGTCTTTGGTTATGACATCTTGTCGTGGTACATCCATTACTTTTTCACGTATATCAATCTGATTACTAACCTTTTCTAATATCGGTACTGTAAAGCTTAAACCGGGAGTTAAAGTACGAGCATATTTTCCAAGTTGCTCAACTGTATATTTCATACCCTGTGGTACAAAATGAATACTTTTCACGAATAGGATTATGCCTACGGCTAATAGAGTTAAAGATATGAAAATCCAAGCAAATGTTAACCAGTTTAATGACATTGTTTAAATTCCATTTTTATCTCACGCAAAGTCGCAAAGAACGCAAAGTTATTCTTGAATTTTTAGCATTTTTGCGTGAATTATATATTAAAGCTTTTTTTACTGAATTAGCTTACCATATGCATCGGTAGAAATAGTACTCCAAGCTGCATTATTTCGTTGGAACTTGCTATACGCATCATAGACCTTTTTAAAGGCAGGATTTTTTTCAGATTCTTCATCCAAAGCAATTTGAGTTAATCGTTTGAATTCATTTAAAACTTCAGGTGGAAAAGCTAATATTTCTGTTTTATCTTCAATTTCTTGTAAAGCTTCAATATTACGAACTTCCATTTCTGAATAAATACGTTGATTAACTGAATAGGTAGCAGTTTCTACAATTTTTTGTAAATAAGTTGGCAACTTAGCCCAAGCTTCAGTATTTACCACTAGCTCAAATGATGTACCCGGTTCATGCCATCCCGGATAGTAATAATATTTGGCTGCTCGGTTTAAACCTAACCGTTGATCATGGAAAGGACCTACCCATTCAGTGGCATCAATAGTACCTCTTTCTAAGGCAGTATAAACTTCTCCACCAGCTAATAATATAGGAGTTCCACCAGCTTTTGCTAATACTTTACCACCCAAACCGGGAATTCGCATTTTCAAACCTTTTAAGTCATCAATGCTATTAATTTTTTTGTTAAACCAACCACCCATTTGAATCCCAGTATTACCAGCTGGAAATGGAATAACGTTGAAAGGTTTATATATTTCTTGCCATAGTTCTAAACCGCCTCCAAAATATAACCAAGAGTTCATTCCTTTAGTGGTCATGCCAAATGGTACTGAACTCATAAATTGAGCTTCTGGAATTTTACCAGCCCAATAGTAAGATGCCCCATGTCCCATTTCTACTGTACCTTGAGATACTGCATCAAAAGTTTGTAAAGCAGGAACCAATTCGCCACCAGCAAAAACCTGTATCTTTAAGCGTCCATCACTCATGGTTTCTATATCTTTTGCCATTTGGACTATACCTTCTTGAAAAATAGGAAAATTTGGTGGCCAAGTAGTTACCATTTTCCAGTTGAAAGTTTTGGCTGAATTAGCTGTGATTGGTTGGTCGGTTGGTTCTGAAGGATTGGAATTGTTAAGATTGTAACCTAGCACAAAAGCAAGGCTTGATATAATGATTAGTAGAATGACAGAAGTTTTGGTCATGTGATATCCTTTATTTAAATGTGAATTAAGGGCTAAAAATTTTGTTAAAATTAATCCAAATATATATAATATGAAACAATAAATAACATAAAAAAGGATTAAATGATGGATTGGCAAGAACAATTAATAACAATATACCTGTATGTATCCAAACATTATCATAATGGCTTATGGACATACTGTCAAAGGATGTCAAATCATAGTGATTTGAGCTTTTCAGATGAAGAAGTTATAACAATATATTTGTTTGGAATTATTGATGGCA
>JAUCGL010000100.1 GCA_030378105.1 Candidatus Halobeggiatoa sp. HSG11
ATAAGGTCGCTATAGTAAATTATTTGTTGCTGAAATGAAATATAAGAATTATCAATAGTATGTCTTTTTTTATTAATATTTTCTTCACTAATAAGCAATCGTAATTTATTAGAAACATTAATATTATCAAAGTCTATTACAGATAGCTTTTGTATAGCATTGTCAGTTTTAAGTCTTTGTTTTTGAAGATTTGAGAATAATTTATTGCTATTACTACTGGTTAAACCGGCCGATATACCTCTTTCCTTTTGTAATTCATGGATTAATGCACTTGATTTAACAGTTATTTCAGAGAAAGTTTGTAATGTATTCATTTGCCTGACTACATTTAATTTGTCTAAAGTAATAGTTGTAGCTAAGTAAATAAGACCTAGCATTGGAATGGCTAACATAAAAGCTAGTTTAGTAGTAGTTTTTATATTCTTTAGCATAAGAGCATGTATTTTTTGAATCATAATAGGGTTTGGGATTATTTTAATTATACGTGCAATCTTCATGCAGGATAGTTTTTGGCCTAATCAAAATTAACAGAATTTTATAGTCTTTAAAATTGGATAATGAACTGTTTAAACTATGCTTATTATTTATTTACGTCAATCTTGATTCAAATAATAAAAAATATCTTGTGCAAATATAAAGAACTGTCCAATGTTTAAAATATTTCTGATTATAACGGAATTCTGTTGATAAATAAAATTGATGCTCATAAAACAATACCGTAGGGTCGGTGAAGCAAAGCGTTAAGTGACCATTTATATTAATTAACCTCATCGAAATGGTCGGTTTCACTACGTTACACCGACCCTACAAGTATCTATTATTTACTGCTATCAACAGAATTCGTTATAATCAGAAGGATTTTTATAAACTTGTTTTGAGTAAAATTTTTCGTACTGGAGCAAAAGTTTTACGGTGAATTGAAGTTATACCGAAAGTTTGCAAAGCTTGCAAATGAACTTTAGTTGGATAACCTTTATGTGATTTAAAACCATAATTGGGATAAGTGTCATCCATAATACGCATTTCTTGATCACGAGCTACTTTGGCGACAATAGAAGCTGCACTGATAGCAGCAACAGTTTGATCACCTTTAATAATTGCTTCAACATCACAAGCTAATTTAGGACAATATTTACCATCAACCAAAGCTTTATCTGGTTCGATTGATAAATTATTAACTGCTCGCTGCATAGCTAATAAACTTGCTTGTAAAATGTTGATGGCATCAATTTCATCATTTTCAGCCCGACCAAATGCTACTGCTAATGCCTGTTGATGTATTTGTTGGGATAAAATTTCTCGGCGTTTTTCTGTCAGAGTTTTAGAATCAGCTAGTCCGTCAATTGGCTTATTAACATCAAGAATAACTGCTGCCGCAACTACTGGTCCAGCTAAACAACCACGCCCAACTTCATCAACACCAGCAATAAGTAACGATTTCATAATTAATTTACAGTCTATGAAAAATATAAACTCCCATAGGTGAATCTAATGGTTCGCTTATTTGGCCGGGTTTTAAACGAAAAATAATTTTCATGGGAGCCGGAGTGCTTGGATCATCTTTAACATTTTTTGTAAGAACATTACGTTCCATATCCGAATACTGTTTAATTAACTTGTCAAAATCAACATCTTTTGAACGAGCGTGGCGTACTAATTGTTTAGCGAAAGCAAGGGCAGCCTTATGATCATAATAAAATTGTTTGCCCGGTATTGAAACTTTCATGTTGGTATGGCCAATAACAATAAATTCAAAATCACCGGGAGATACTGGTGGTTGTTCAGGGCTAGGTACTCTGGCAGGGTCTAACTGTCCCAAATCCGAAGGTAAAATCTTTTCACTCGCCTTACGCAAAACTTCCTGATTAACTTTAGCTAATTTATGTGCTTGTTTGGCATCAAATTTTTTTGCTTCATCGCCTACACGAGAAATAGTAATTTTTATTAGCTTATCTTTCAATTTAAGCTGCGATACTATATCTAAGTTTTCTACTACTTCTCCAAAAATACTGTGATGATTGTCTAACCATTGTGCAGGTTGATTGGTAATTATAAACTGGCTGCCGTTAGTATTTGGGCCTTTCGTTGCCATGGAAAGTGTACCAGCTTTTGAATGACTTAAATCAGGATGAAATTCATCGGCAAAGACAAATCCAGGACCATTGGCACCAGTACCAGTTGGGTCACCAGTTTGTACCATAAATTCTCTGACATGATGAAAAATCAAATTTTGATATAGAGGTTTAGTAACTTGTTTTTTAGTTTCAGGGTCTTGCCATGCAATTGTACCTTCAGATAAACCAATAAAGTTCATAACCGTCATGGGAGCTTGTTGGTAGAATAATTTTGCTGTTATGATACCTTTGTCGGTATGTATTTTAGCAAAAATGCCTGATTGTGAGGTATTTGCAGACAATGGAGTAACGATTAAACATAATGTTATTAATAAAAATCTTGTTAGCATAGTTTTACAGTGATATTTTAGGTTAATGTTTTTTTAAATAAAGGTTAAAATTGGATATTATTGATTTTCGGAGTACAAGGTTCCCTTGTTTCGATTTGCAAAGAGACCTTGCAACTCCTGTAATTATACTTGATTATTAAGCATAAGTTGCCGTTGTTTTTCGCAGAAATCATCAGCAGCATTATAATCTTGACTTTTTAAACTGTAATTACGCACTGCACATTCAAGCAATACTGCTAAATTACGTCCCGGAGCAACTGGCAAAGAAACTTCAGGGATTTCAGTTCCCAAAATATGTCTAACTCTATTATCACCTTGTAAACGGTCGATATTTTTTAAGTCAATTGAAGTAACATGACGTAGCTGTACAATTAAACGTAAATATTTATCTTTTTTAGTAGCACTATCACCAAATAAAGCTTGGACATTTAAAATTCCAAGTCCTCGTACTTCTAAAAAAGCATTCATATCTGATGGACAAGTACCGACTATTGTTTGTGGAGATATTTTAGAAAATTCAGGAGCATCATCAGCAATTAAACGATGACCACGACTCACAAGCTCTAAAGCTAGTTCACTTTTACCAGTGCCACTATCTCCCATGATCAAAACTCCCATTCCCAATACATCCATGAAAACTCCATGTAATGTTACCGGTTGGGAAAGCAATTTAGTGATAGTTGTGTATAAATAATTAATAACAAATTCACCAGATAATGTTGAAGTTAAGATGGGGACTTTATAATGTTCAGCGGCTTTTCTTAAAGCCGGAGAGATACTTGGATTATCCACCACAATTATACAAGCTAAACTACTATTTTTAAATAGTTGAGTTATAGTATTTTTATAAAAATCTGTACTCAAGCTATTAAGATAAGCAAGTTCATGAGTACCAATAATTTGAATTTGTGGTGGATGGATAAGATTCAAATAACTTACATTGGCAAGTTTTTGATCTTGTTCCAAAACTAATGCTCGTTGATTACTTTTTTGTCCTGCTAACCAAGTAAGTCCTAAGCTATTAGCGTGATTTTCAAACAGTTCTTCAATACTTAGTTTAATCATGATTCCACTGCGTCAAAATTTTAAATTTTTCTTGACAATCTTTGGTATCACGTAATTTACTACGAAATTCATCTTTTTGAAACATACCAGCCAACTGGGCTAAAATTTCCAAATGCTCTTCAGTAGAATTTTCCGGTACCATCAAAGCAAATAGCAAATCAACTGGTTGTTTATCAATTGCTCCAAAATCAACTCCGTTTTCAAGCTGTAAAAATGCCGCTAATGTTACATTACATTTTGTAACTCGTGCATGAGGAATTGCGACTCCATAACCAATAGCAGTACTTCCAAGACGTTCTCGTACTAATAAGCTATCAAAAATTTCGTGACTAGAAAGTTTGACATTTTCTTCTTGGGCTAACAGCTTACTGAAGTATTCAAAAACCCTTTTTTTGCTAGTCACTTCAACATGGCATAGCATTCGTTCTGGAGTAAGAATATTTGAAATTTGCATATTTATTTTAGCTGTATAAGGAATGTCGGGCTACACCCGACCGATTTCTGTTAAAACTATTCTTCAATTGGCTGATGAGCCTTAACACCACCTTCAGACTGGCGATGATCTTTAAGTTTTTCTTTATGCTTTTTAAGCTGTCGGTCTAATTTATCAGTTAAACCATCAATTGCAGCATACATATCTTCATGTTCAGATTCTGCAAATAAATTAGCTCCACTGACGTGTAAAGTTGCTTCTGCTTTTTGACGCAATTTTTCAACACTGAGAACTACATGTACATTGGTGACATGATCAAAATGACGCTCCAAACGTTCCATTTTACTAGAAACATAAGAACGTAAAGCAGAAGTGATCTCAATGTGATGACCGCTGAGATTAAGTTGCATCTTAATATAGGCTCCTTATTAAAATTAATGACACTTACAATATAATGGTTAATTATAAATTATTAATTCTTAATGAAAGTCAAAACATATTTTTGGTTTTAATTAAGAATTAAGTATTATAGCATTAAGCATTATCTTAAAACTATTCTAACCGTTTTCTTTCGTTAGAAGGTGGAATAACCATAGCTTCACGATATTTGGCAACAGTTCTTCTAGCTACCTTGATTCCCATATCAGCTAACAAATTAGCAATTTTACTGTCACTAAATGGTTTGGTTGTATTTTCACCAGCAATTAACTTTTTAATCATAGCACGGATAGCTGTTGATGAACATTCACCACCATTTTTAGTGCTAACATGACTGGAGAAAAAATATTTTAATTCAAAAATGCCTCTGGGAGTATGCAAATATTTCTGAGTTGTTACTCTAGAAACTGTCGATTCGTGCATTTCTAATTCATTAGCAATATCATGCAAGACTAATGGTTTCATGGCTTCTTCTCCATAATCCAGAAAACCAGCTTGCCGTTGTACAATACAGTTAGCTACCCTTAATAAGGTCTCTTGACGACTTTTTAAACTTTTAATAAACCAACGTGCTTCTTGTAAATGACTTTTTAAATTACTTACGTCAACATTAGCATTTTTTTGCTTAACTAAACTTGCATATTGTGAATTAATACGGATTTTAGGGGAAATATCAGGATTTAATTCAACTTGCCAATTATTTTTGATTTTTTTAACGTATACATCTGGAGTTATATAATTGGTATTTTGATTATTGATTATTGAACCGGGACGAGGATTCAAGGATTGGATAAGTTCAATTACTTCACGCAAGTCTTCTCGACTGAGTTTCATACGTTTAACTAACTTAACATAGTCATGCGAACCTAATAGAGATAAATATTTACGGATTAAAATTTTAGCTTCTCTTAACCAAGGAGTATTAGGCTCAAGCTCTGCTAGTTGTAACATTAAACATTCACTCAAATTCCTTGCTCCAATTCCAAGTGGATCGAAATGTTGAATACGGCGTAATACAGTTTCTATTTCTGTATCAGTTATTTGGACACTATTACCCAAACTTTGAATAATATCTTCAAATGAAGTTTGTAAATAACCATCGTCATCTATACCATCAATAATAGTTACTGCTATGGCACGATCTACTTCAGCAAATGGAGTTAAATCTAGTTGCCAATATAAATGTTCTTGCAAGGTTTCTGTAGCAACATTTTGTTCAAGTAAAAAATCTTTCCCGTTATTGTCTTCCTGACTATTTGATGAAAGACTTGAAATGGTAGAGGTGCTATCGTAAATATCATCCCATTCGCTGTCGGTTGCTAATTCAGTAGGAATATCTTCAACCAACTTATCACTTTCCTCAGGAGCTTCATATTCATCTGTTTGTTCACTAAAATCTATTTCTTCTTCATATTCATCTTCAATAGATTCCAACATAATATTAGAATCTAATACCTGTTGTACTTCTAATTGTAATTCAAGAGTAGATAACTGCAAAAGTCGAATTGCCTGTTGCAGTTGTGGTGTCATGGTTATTTGTTGACCAAGACGTAATTGAAGACTTTGTTTCATGACTTTAGCAAAATTCAAATATTCAGGAATCCAAGATTTATCTTGGTACAATCAAACTAAAAGTTTGGAGTCCTACTTTTTGAAATCCTATATAATTTATAAATGATTACTTAATCCATCTCAATATTAAGTGGGTCTATGTAAGAATATGGTTAAGCGATAAATAGTTCACATCAACTAATTTCAGTAGTTTGCTTGTACATTTAGATATTTGCATAAATATTTCAGATAATTTTAATCAATTATAGTTGAAAAATATCAAATTTTATTTTGCTCAAGGTTAATAGACATCTTTCCTAAATAAGTATATATACTTAATTAACTGAGCTTACCGCAGAAAGCTTTTATATTCCACCGATTTTATCGGTGGCTATTCACATTCAATCCTTTCAGGATAGTTAAAACAACCCCGACTGGGTTCACAGATGTCTAAATGAGTTGAACATTTACAATTTAAAATTATGACCTAGATATACTTCTTTAACATGTTCATTGTGTAAAATATTTTCTGGTGTTCCTTCCGCAATCAACATCCCATCATTTACAATGTAGGCTCTAGCACATATATCTAAAGTTTCACGTACATTATGATCGGTTATTAAGACTCCGATGTCTAAGCTACATAAATGAGCAATTATGCGTTGAATATCAATCACTGACAATGGATCAACTCCAGCAAATGGTTCATCAAGTAAAATAAAACGTGGTTCTGAAGCTAAAGCACGAGCAATTTCAACTCTGCGTCGTTCGCCACCAGATAAACTCATACCTAAATTATCACGTAAATGCTGTATATGCAGTTCTTCAAGCAATAAATCAAGTCGCTGTTTACGTTGGTTATTAGTAAAATGTTTCTGTACTTCAAGAATTGCCATGATATTGTCGGCAACCGTTAATTTACGAAATACAGATGGCTCTTGTGGCAAATAACCTAATCCCATCTGAGCTCGTCGGTGCATAGGTAAAACAGTTATATCTTGGTCTCCTAATAATATATTGCCTTGATCGCAAGATATTAAACCAACCATCATATAAAAGCTAGTAGTTTTTCCAGCACCGTTTGGTCCTAACAATCCCACTACTTCACCACTAGTCACACTTAAACTAACATCTTTGACTACTGGACGTGATTTATATTTTTTAGCCAAATGTTTGGCAGATAATGTACTCACTTCTTTTTTATATGTTGAGGTTCAATCGAAATTTTAATTCTACCATTATTGTCATCACCGCCATCTGCTTTAGTAAAACCTTTTTTGGTATCATATAAAATACGTGGTGCATTAGAGGTATAAATATCTTTACCGTCTTTTTGCTTGCGAAGCTCTGCTTTATCAGTTAGATGTAAAGTATCTTTAACTGCATTATATTCCATATGTTTAGCTTTGGCTTTAATATTTTCTTTATTATCAAGATGTTGCGTGAAACTAGCCAAATCGCCAGTAGCAATGATTTTTTCAATGGCTTGTTCAGGAGTATAATTTAAAGTTATTTTATCAGCATCAATCCGAATCGAACCTTGAGTCACCACAACATTGCCCTCATAAGTAGCAATTCCTTTGATATTGTCGATTGCTGCTTGGTTAGCCTCAATAAGGATTGGCTGATCTCGATCATCTGATAATGCATAGATATTAGTATAAACAAGCATTAAAGCAATTAATAAAATTCTATTGAAGTACATAACGTCCTCGCACTTTGGAAAATAATTCTATTTGTTCAATTGGCATAAATATACGCATTCCGGTTGACTTAGTTTCACCAAAATGACTAATAATTGTTGTTGGAGCATCAGTCTGCGCATATTCAGTATCTATTTTAACCCATAAATCTTGAGAAATAATCTTAATTGGTTTTTTAGTATATTGTTGTAAAACAGTATCACCAAGTAACCAAACTTGATCAGCTTTGGGAGATAATTCACCATTCTCAGCTTGCACAGTCCATAGAGGTTGTTTGTCTCTATAAAATATCATATTTGGTTCTGTTATACTAGTATTGACGTTAGGATAATGGATCATATCAACTGCTGTCAATTTACTTTTTAACTGACCAGATTCATCCATACGAGTACTATTAAAGTTTATAAGAGTATAGTCAGGAATTTTAAGTTCATCTTCGGGAGGGAGGATTGCATCATCATCAACACTTCGTAATAACCAAGTTGTTATAAATACTAAACTAACTAAAACTATCCAATATTTTAACATAATATTCCATAATGACTTAATTGAGAATCCCAGGTATCTTGATTTTGCATGATTAGTTCACACACTTCCCGAGCTGCTCCTTTACCACCATTAGCTTTAGTTTGCCAATGAGAATGTTTAACCACTAATTTATTTGCATCACCCACCGCAATTGCTAATCCAACTTTTGACATAACCGGTATATCCAAAATATCATCTCCAACATATGCTATTTGATGATAATCTAATTGCAATTCTTTACGCAACTGTTCAAAAGCTACTAATTTATCAACTCGTCCTTGAAAAACATGCTTAATACCAAGTTTTTGCATTCTATCAGCAACAATTGTTGACTGTTTAGCGGTAATAATTCCAATAATCACTCCTGACCTTTGTAACATAACCATTCCTAATCCATCTCGTACATTGAATGATTTATATTCTTGACCATTATCACTAAAATATAAACTACCATCAGTTAGCACTCCATCAACATCAAATACAACTAAACGAATTAATTTGGCTGCTTCAATCACAAAATTTTCCGGATTCATAATATTTTATCCATTTTTTTAACATTTTAATTGTGAATAAGTGAATGAAGAATGGTTAATTATTCAGGTTTCACACGAATGTATCTTAATGAATGCCTATAGCTAAATACTGCGGCATTATTTAACGTTAATAGTACCAGAAACAGAAAACTCTATTCCAGTATTGCCACCTTGTTTTTTACCATCAGGAGGATTAATGTGAACAGTAACAGTTGCTGCTTCAGGTTCTGGACAAATAACAGTTTTTTCTTTAGTTTCTTCATCAACAGATATTTCACAAGGATTGCTGGATAAACTGAAACCAAAAGAAGTATTATCTCTACCATCACCAAGTAGCATATCTATACTACCACCTAATACACCATTATTGGTTGTTACTGTTATTGTTGTGTCTTGCACCAAAGCATTACCATAAATATCACCTACATTTTTAACTATAAAAGTTTCACTGCCACCATCAGAAATAGCAAAGTTAAGAGGAGTTATTTCGATTGCTATTGGAGTACTTCTATGCAATGCTGTATGACCAGAAAATAATATTTTTATATCTTCCCAAATAGTTGTATTGTCTTGAAATATTCCATCTGGTCCATTAAATCTACCATCGCCATTAACATCAACATAAAGTTCCGCTAAATCAAAAATTTGATTATCATTAGCATCAATATATGGTTCACTCATATCACCTTTATTAGTTATGATTTCTCCCATATCCCATTTATTGTTATTGTTAAGGTCAATAAAACCAGAATCAGTATGGGTATCAGCACCGTCAAAATGACTATTGCCATTGCTATCAATAAAACTCTCACTCACATCAAAAATACCATTATTATTGGTATCTTCAAATTCTTCTCCAGTGACATCAAAAATACCATTACCATTAACATCAATAAAACTTTCTGTTCCAGTTGTATAAGCAACAAGTGTTACTAAACCCGGATTACTACATAAATTTTGTGGTTCAGTTCCACTCACATAAAGGTAATTGGTATAATTATCAAAATCATCTTCACAATAAAAACCAGCTGTGCGTAGAGTCATTTCACCACCCAAATGTGGAGTGGTTGGTCCGGCTGATTGCAGTACTGCGGTTGCTTGACCAAATTCAGTAGTAGTAGTAAATGCTCCACCACCAACACTTTTACCAATAGTACCACCTTCGGTAATAAAACTAACCGTTGTTCCATCCGGGACAATGTTACCAAATCGGTCCCCAACAAAAGCAGTTATATCATCTTGTAGGCCAAACGTAACTCCACCAGCAATATTAAGAAATTCTGCTGCTAAAGATAAATGGTCAGCATCTGGAAAGCTACTAACAACGGTTACGCGTGCTACAGTACTTATTTCTTCATTAATGGTAGCTATCACGTCAACATTACCAGCCACAGTACCACTATTTAAGGTGACGCTAACTAAGCCATTATTAGTTGTTGCTTCAGCTATAGTATCATTGACAACACCATGAGTTGTGATGGTTTCGCCACCACCTAAGGTAGTTTTGCCCAAAGAAAATTTCACTAAAGTTTCATCCGCAACTATATTACCTAATTTGTCTTTAACTAAAAATTCTAATTTAGCACTTTGCACAAGACCACTGTTAATTATGCCAATCACTTGTGGTTCAACTTTACTTATTTCAATTAAACCCGGTTGACCCGGTCTAACTGTTATGGTGAAGGTGTCAGTAATATCGCCGGCAGTAGCAGTGATAGTAGCTAAACCAGCTTGCATATTAGGAGTGAATGTAGCTTCAGCAATTCCATTATTTGTCACCACAGATTCGGTAATAATACCTAAATTAGTAGTGAAATTAACCACAGTACCATTTTCTACTGTACCACCCTGCTCACCTTTAACAGTGGCAATTATTGGTATATTTTCAGTATTAATAGATAAGGAATTTTGTGATGAACTTATTTTAATAACAATTTTTTCTTCACTGGTTGTTACGTCAATTGGCTCAGAATTATCTTCATCTTCAGTTTCATCATTTTCATTAATATTATCTTCAACATTATCACTTTTATCTTCTGCATTGAGAAAACCTGAAATCGGAATTTCTATAGTTCCATTACTGCCTTGTCCTCCTTCATTAGTAGATTTGATAGCAATGGTAATAGTTGCTGGTCTTAATATTTCTGAACAAGTATCATCTATAAAAGAACAATTTGATAGAGTAAAACTAAAAGAGGTATTTTTTTGACCATCATCAAACTTAATATTCGTGTTACCGCCTAATCTGCCTGTATTAGTTTTTACTTCAAAAACGCTATCTTTAACCAAAGCATTACCATAAATATCACCTACATTTTCAACTAAAAATTTTTGACTACCACGCACCGGAATAGAAAAAGTAGTAGGAGTTATTTTAATTGCTACTGGAACAGTATCAGTTGATGCTGGACGAGCAGAAAATAATATTTTTATATCTCGCCAAATAGTTGTATTATCCTTAAATATTCCATCTGGACCATCAAATTCACCATTATTATTAACATCAACATAAAATTCTTCTAAATCAAAAATTCTATTATCATTGGCATCAATATACGGTTCACTTATATCACCTTTATTAGTTATAACCTCTCCCATATCCCATCTATTATTATTGTTAGAATCTATAAAACCGGGATCAGTATGGGTATCAGTATCATCAAAAATTCCATTACCATTGACATCTATAAAACTTTCAGCCCCAGTTGTATAAGCAACCACGGTCACTAGACCCGGATTGCTGCATAAATTTTGTGGTTCAGTTCTACTAACATACTGATAATTTATATTATCGTCAAAATCATCATCGCAATAATAACCATCTTTACGTAAGGTCATTTCACCCCCTAATTTTGGGGTCGTTGGTCCGGCCGATTGTAATATTGCTACAGCTTGTCCAAGCTCAGTAGTAGTTGTAAATGCACCACCTTCAACACTTTTACCAATTGTACCGCCTTCAGTAATAAAACTAACTGGAGTATTATCGGGAACAATATTACCAAATCTATCACCAACATAAGCAGTTATATCATCTTGTAATCCAAATTTAACTCCACCAGCTATATTAAGAAATTCTGCTGCTAAGGATAAATGGTCAGCATCTGGAAAACTACTAACAATAATAACTCGTGCTGTGGTACTTACTCCATCGTCTATGGTGGCGATAATGTCAATATTACCAGCCACAGTTCCACTATTTAACGTAACACTGACTAAACCATTATTGGTAGTTCCTTCAGCTTCTGTACCACTAAAACCCTGAGTAGTGATAGTTTCACCACCTCCTAAAGTAGTATTGCCCAAAGCAAATTTAACTACAGTTTTATCTGCAACTATATTGCCCAACTTGTCTTTAATTAAAAATTCCACCTTAGAGCTTTGTATTGAACCACTACCAACAACACCAATTGCTTTTGGTTCTACTTTACTTATTTCTATCGTACCAGCATCAGCCGGTTTAACTGTTATAGTTAAAGTATCTGTAGCATTGCCAACAGTAGCGGTTATAGTGGCTAAACCAGCTTGCATATCAGGGGTAAACATGGCTTGAGCAGTTCCATTATCAGTTAGCACAGATTCAGTAATAATACCTAAATCAGTAGCAAAATTAACCACTGTACCATTTTCCACTATATTGTCCTGCTCATCTGTAACAGTAGCATCAATTGAAATGTCTTTACTGTGAAGTGGTAAAGAACTATGCAGCGAGGTTATTTTAACAATGATAATTTCTTCATCTGTTAATCTATCAATATCAACCGGCTCTGCATTATCACTGCTACTTCCACCACTACCACCGCCACCAATACAACTGGTAAGTAAAACTAAAATTTGAATAAAAAGTAATTTTTTTAAATACATATTAACCTCATGTTATTGACCAATCAGCGATAATTTAAGCTAAATTTATATAGTTAAAAGTTAAAAATGAATAGTGAAAAATGTTAATGTATAATTAATTATAATTTACTATTTTTGGCATCCTTCAAAAGTGATTGGCAGTTGTTTCAGGAATGGAATACAAACTGGATTTCCCGAAGTGATTGCTAGATATGGGTTTCGGGAAATCCATTTCACTTCATTCCCGAAACAATTGTTCACTACTTTTGCGTTAATATGAAGGATGCCCTATTTTTTCACTTTTCACTTAACTTAATTAAGATAATCCAGAACATCTAATTAAGACTTGCAATAGTTTCCTGTTTTCTTATAATATATTTTGTAATTAATAAAGTAAATAATGTTCTTGAAAATTGCTTATCCAAGAATACTCATTCAAAATGACATTAAGTTTGTATGTAGTATACCATTATATCAATCAAGGTTAAGATACATGTGTAAAAAATGCTGGTTTTTTGTAATTGTTCTTATAATAATATTATCTGGATTTACCTATAAATTTATCTTTCAAGGCAGTGTTAAGATGAGTAATGATAGTAGATTAGCCATCCAGTTAGAACCACAAGAAAAAGATTTAGTTTTATTTGAAATGAGAGCATTTTTAGTAGCCATTCAACAAATAACTAACGGAATTATTAAACAAGATATGCAAGCAATTGCTGAGTCAGCTCGAAAAGTTGGTCTAACAACTCAACGCAATGTGCCGGGTTCTTTAATTGGTAAATTACCGATAGCATTTAAAAAAATGGGAATGGATACTCATATGAAATTTGACGCTTTGGCTCTTGATGCCATAGATTTGGGAGATTCAGAACATACCTTATCTCAGTTAAATATTTTAATGCAAAATTGTGTAGCTTGTCATGCCGGATACAAATTTGAGCTAACAAAAT
Organism: Candidatus Halobeggiatoa sp. HSG11; assembly: GCA_030378105.1. Classification (GTDB taxonomy): domain Bacteria; phylum Pseudomonadota; class Gammaproteobacteria; order Beggiatoales; family Beggiatoaceae; genus DRQV01. The sequence continues at coordinate 13,509 of JAUCGL010000100.1, forward strand.
AATTTTCAATTTCCTTCAACCTCTCTTTTAACTTGAAGTCCAAAGAGACAAGAAACCTGACAGGTTTTGGAAACCTGTCAGGTCTGTCGTTAAAAGTTTCGACAATTATTAAATCCTGTAAATTAAATATTAACAAAGCTAACGTTTTGGACTCCAAAAACTTTATTTTCTTAAATTAATAGTAGTGAGCGGTTAAAAATAGATTAAAATCAATTACAAAAATTAAATGATTACCACAATGAATACAAAATCTACAAATCAAATTAATCCAGAACAATTTACCAGTAACAAATATTGGTCACAAGTAGTTGCTACTTTACATAATATTTTAGGATTAGAACGCCTTATTATCTTAGATTGTAAACTTGGCCCAAACTATGCTAAGGAGATTGTAGCATTAAATTGTTCTTTACAAGATGTTAGTGAACAATTTTATCAACAAAGTTTGGAACAAGAAATAGTTAAGTCCAACTTTTTACAACCAATTAACACTTATGAGGAGCAATCACTTGTACCTTTATTTTTTGATAAAAAGTTACAAGGTATTTTATTATTGGCTGTCAAAAAAATGCAACTGAATAATGAAGTTATAACCAAACATTTCGCTAATCAAATAGGTGAAGCACTTTACCATCGCCATCAATTTTTAGAACATTCTGAAGATGAGCTTTGTAAAACGGCTTTAGAACGGCGATTATCCATGCTAGAAAATATTATGGATGATTCAGAAACTGCTACTATCCTTTATGATGTGTTTGGAATGGCTGTACAAGTTAATCAAAGTATGAGAGCTTTAGCACAGATATTTGGCTTAAAACCACAAACTACGACAGCATTAAATTTTTTTACTATGGTTACTAAAACGGATGCTAAAGTAGCCAAACAACATTTTTGTGATATGTTTTTACAACAAAATAAAATTGCCCAACAAATTAAATTATCTGGAATTGTAGAGCGTTATTTCGTTTTAAATATACAGGTTTTTAATTATTTTGATAAAGATTTAAATACAGATATGCAGCAAGGTATTTTATGTCAGTTAGTTGATGTTACTAAGGTGAAGTTACAAAGTACCTTAAAAGAACAAATTGCTGAACGGTTAATTTTTCAATTTCGCAATGATATGCAATCAATTTTAACCGCTAGTCAATTACTAACTAGTAAAAAGACTAATGAAACAGAAAAAAATACTGCTTCTGAGATTTTACAAAATAAAATCACTACGTATATAAAAACTTTGACTCAAGCAGAAGAACAACTTAATGTTCAAATGGATGATAATCCAACAAATGTGATAACTTATCCAATTGATGCTAAGGAATCTATTTTAGATGCCATGGAAAATGCTTCTGTAGAGGCAATTAAACGCCAAGTTAAATTGATGGCTGATTTACCTGATTTAATAAGTTTAGTATTTGCTTCCAAAACTGAATTATATTGGGTAGCTGGTAGTATATTTGCGTTACTTATAGAAGATGCGATACCAGAAAGCAATATTACTATAGATATGGAAGAGCGAGATCATTGGGTAACTTACACCTTTAAAAATACTGGTTTTGGGATTCCAAATGAACGTTTTCAACAGTATATGTTTGTGAAAAAATTAGAGATAACAGATAAGTTTCATGATATTCGTAGAGCTATAAATATTGTGAAAGTTTGGGATGGAATTTTAACCGCAGAAAGTCAGGTTGGAGTTGGTATAACCTTTGAGTTGCGTTTAAGGAGTTTTATCTAAATGAAAATTTTAATGATTGATGATGATGATGAATTACGAATATTAGTAGGCATACATATTCGGTCGGCTGGTTATGAAATGTTTCAAGCCGTTAATGGAGAAGATGGTAAAGAGAAGTTGAAAACTTTGCAACCAGATTTAATTATTCTTGATATGATGATGCCAGTGCTGGATGGAATAGGTTTTTTGCGTTGGTTACGGCAGGATGCTAAATTAGACATACCAGTATTAGCATTTACCAGTATGAATAAATCAGAAACAAACATAGAGATTAAAGGAGCAACCGGAATTGTTTTCAAACCAGTTGAACTTGATGAATTGGTTGGAGAAATAAGAAAAATTTTAAAAGAATGAAAAACGTATATAAAATAACTTAAACCTCCTCTTTAATTCCCTTCCTTTAAAAGGCAGGGAAATTTTTTTAAATAAATATTTACATTATTTTTGCTTTAAAATCAACAATGTAATATCATCAAATACTTTCTGTTTTCCAATATAGTTCTTCACATCAGCAACTATAGCTCGTTGTACATCTCCGGCATTACCAGACCAATAATTACTAACTACTTTACATAATCTCTCTAAACCATACTGTTTTTCTTCAATATTTTGTGCTTCAGTTATTCCATCGGTATAAAGAACAATACCATCTCCGGGTTGCAATGATATTTCCTGATGAGACGTAAATTTAGATATGTCATTCACTACTCCAACCATAAAACCTAAGTCAAATGTATCAATTCGTTCAATTTTACCATTTTCCTTCACTAGCAATACTTCTTCATGTTGTCCAGTTAATTGCAAGATTCCATTTTGGTAATCTAACAACGACAAAGTCAAATTTTTATCAGTTTTCATTCGCTGGGCATTATGATAAACAGTACGATTAATAATGTTTAAAAATTGTTCTGGATTACTTATGCCAGCTAACAATAAAGCTCGCACTGTGGTTTGTACCATTAACATAATGACACCACTTTCCAAACCATGTCCGGTTACATCCCCGATCCCAATTTTAATATTGCCATCGTGATTTAAAACTTCATAATAATCACCGCCCACTTCGTCCGCCGGTTCCATAAATCCAGCAATATCTAAATTATCAATCTTTTGTAGTTCTGCTTCTTTAGGCAATACCATTTGTTGAATTTGCCTAGAAATTTCTAGCTCTGCACCCAAACGTAAATTTTCGGCTTGTAACTGTTCATTAAGGGAAATAATTTCAGCATTGGCATTCGCCAGTTCGGCTGTACGTTGTTGTACTCTTTCCTCCAATTCTTCATTAAGAGTGCGTAATTCTGTGTCCATGCGTATACGTTCAGTTATATCACGAGCTACTGCAACGGTATACATAGTATGATTAAATTCCACCATTTTCAGGCTAAATTCTACCTGGATTTTTTGGTTATCTACAGTTAATAAATAAGTGTCAAATTTTTCTTTAATATTTTCCTGCTGAAATAAATAACAGTCATCGGCAATAACATCATTAATAACCATTGAAAGCATTTTTTCTTTTGTATAACCCAGCATTTCATAAGTAGTTTTATTAATATCACATAGCTGACCAGAAGCAGTTTCAATCAAAAAAATAGCATCATAGCTATGATCTAATAAAGCTTTAAATCGTTCTAATTCTTCAGTACGAAGTTGTAGTTCTGGATAATAGCTTTTGCGTGAGGAATTTTCACCAAAACCAATGATTCCTTCACGCCACGCTTCCCAATGACTATCATCAGATTCATCTGATTGAGTCGGGGGATTAGAGCGCCTCCTCATAAATCACCTCAATATCACGTTTTTTTGGATGACGGGGGTTAGTAACAATACAAGGGTCTTTGATTGCCTTGCTTGCAAGTTGTGACACATCCACACTACGTACTCCAGAAATTCCTAAAGTTTTATTAATACCAACAGCACGAGCAATATGTTCAATTTGCTTAAGAATTTTGGCTCTTTTATGGTTCATTGTCATACCACGTAAATCAAGCCCCATCGCTTCACCAATTCGTAAATATTTTTCCGGAGCAACATTAAAATTAAAATCCATCACAAAACGCAACAACATAGCATTACATTCTCCATGTGGTAAGTCTTTAAAACCACCTAAACTATGTGCCATCGCATGGACACCACCAAGACTGGCATTGGAAAAAGCTAATCCTGCTTCTAAGCTGCCTAACATAATTTTGCCACGTAATTCAATATCATCAGGTGTTTGTACGGATTTTATTAAATTTGAACTTATTAATCGAATACCTTCTAAAGCGTGAACATCGGTAAAAGGTGAACTGGCATTAGAAACAAAAGCTTCAATGGCATGTACAAGTGCATCCATCCCGGTACAAGCACTCAAATATGGGTCCATTGTGATCAGAGTCATAGGATCGATTAAAGCAACATCCGGCACTACTGCTTTGCTTATAATGGCAATTTTGATTAATTCTTTAGTATTATTGATAATAGCGAATTGGGAAACATCGGCAGAAGTGCCACCAGTAGTAGGAACACAAATTAAAGGTGGCATTGGTATTTTGACTTGATCGACACCTTCATATTTAAGGATATTTCCTCCATTCGTGCTGACAATACCAATACCTTTAGCACAGTCCAATACGCTACCACCACCCACTGCAACAATAACATTACAGCCTTCTTGTCGGTAAAATTCAGCACCACGCATGACTTCTCCATCGCGTGGATTGGGGGAAACATTAGAATAAAGAGTAAAAGGTATTCCTGCATTTTCAAGGCTGTCACCAACTTCTTGAGTCCAACCAACTTTAATAACGCCTGGGTCTGTAACAATCAATGCTTTGCGTCCACCAAGTTGTTGTGCATAACGCCCAGCCATTTTTCGTGCTTCAGTACCAAAAATAAACTCTGGAGCAACAAATTTTCTTAGTTCTAAATTAATACTACTGTTACTGGTTTCGTTCATGATTATGACCTATTATGTTAAGATGCCGTTTAAAAAATAACTGAAGATAGGACTTAAAGACGCATTGATAAACTTAATAAAGTATTAATTTAATGAAAACAATATATGTTATGAAAACTAAATATCTTATCAATACCATAGGTGTTCGGGATTTACCAGAAATGTACTATTTAATTGTGAATTGGTGAATTAAAAATGGTTAATTATTAATGATTTTGACTTTCATTAACAATTAATTATTCACAGTTAACCATTCACAATTAAATATACATATCAATTAGTTATAATTTATCCCGAACACC
>JAUCGL010000101.1 GCA_030378105.1 Candidatus Halobeggiatoa sp. HSG11
GGGATTTACCAGAAATGTACTATTTAATTGTGAATTGGTGAATGAAAAATGGTTAATTATTAATGATTTTGACTTTCATTAACAATTAATTATTCACAGTTAACCATTCACAATTAAATATACATATTAATTAGTTATAAATTATCCCAAACACCTATGAACGGATTCTATTGTTGGTATATGTTATATTGCTTAAAAAAACATGATACAGGTAAAATCATCTTTCAACATCAAAAGAAAGAAATACTTTTTGTCCATTGCGTAATACTTCAAACTCAACTTTATCAGTTGTGGCTAATTTTTGAATAAGACCCAAAGCCTTAAGAGGAGAATTCAACTTAACACCATTAACGGTGGTTAATATATCACCAGTTTTTAAATTAAATTGTGATAATAGATTGGTATCTTTTTTTGGTTTAATACGATAACCTAATAATTTTCCATCTCGATTAACAGCAGATATACGTACGAGTTTTGTTAATTGCTGTGGATTATGTTTTAATTGACGTTGATATTCTGCTAGTAATTTTTCTGGCTTACTTTTTGCATTTTTTCTAATAAATCGATTAACTTTGTTGTCTTTATTGCCCATGAAACGTAGAGTTTCATAATTTCCATCTCTAAGTAAAATTACTTTTTTCGGAAAAATTGCGTGAAGTATAGTTCCATTTGGTAAAGAATCGCCGGCTTGATAAAATGATTTAATATCATTAAGCATAATAGCTGCATAAGAAGTGGAACCGTGATAAATTCCTTGTAATTTTAAGTTTAACTTAGTATCTGGAAGAATGGGACTTTTAATTTGCGTTGCAATGTGCGTTGTTAATACATTGGTATTACCAAATAAATAAGCATTAGACAAAGTTGTAATATCAAGCTTTGAGGTTGAAGAATGCAATTTATTAGCGATATAAGAATGACCAGTATAATTATAGACCAAGGGTATTGAATTTATTTGTAATAACAACTGTACAGCGTTATACCCAAGTATAAATGCAAGGACAATGTTAATATTTGCTGAAATTATTTTTAGCATATTTATAAAATATGGAGATTTTTCCTCTATACTTTAAACAAATTTGAATTTTAAGGAGTATATGTTATGAACAAGTTTATTTTTATAGTATTTTTACTTATTTTTTCAATGGGTTCTTATGCAGAAGGTATATTGGTTTGTGGTGAAGATGGCTACTGTTATTATGAAGATGAAGATATTGTAGCACATGATGAGAATGCTGATACTTCATCCGATGCTGATGATTCTTCTAATGGAGCTGATTCAGATGGTTCATCCAACACTGATAATTCTTCTAATGATAATGATGAAATTAAAGTGGCTAAAGTGAGAACTCTGGCTCTTAACATTCATCCAAGGAATGGTACAGTTGCCTTAATAAATGGAGAATTAGTTTATACTCCTAATCCTGGTTTTTATGGTGAAGATTACTTTACTTATATAGATGATAACGGTAAATTACGTACAGTTAAGCTATTTATCAGAGCTCCGAGTGATGGGAAAACTAATGATTTCTCTGTTTCAGAACCAGTATCTCAACCTGAACAAAAACCAACCGTATATGCTACTACAGCTAAACCCGGTGAACCATTAATTATTAATGTTGGTGGTGATTATAAACCTGGTCAACAAAATTTAAAAATTGATAATCCAGCTCATGGTAAAGTTGTAGATAACAATGATAGTACTCTTACTTACACTTCTGAGCAAAATTATAGTGGTAAAGATACTTTTTCTTATAAAGTAGATAATAAATATACTTTTATCATTGAGATTGAAATTATTAGTCAACAGGTTTCTGTTATGGAGCCAATATCACAATATGTTGATTATACAGTAAGAGCTGGTATGATATTAACTATTGATATTTCAGTCAATTATAACAGAAAAACTCAAATTGTAGTTATAAAATCCAGTGCTAACAGTACTATAAGAAAGGTTAAAGAAACTTTATTTTATTCATCTAATCCTGATTTTAAAGGTTATGATAATTTTTCCTATACTGTAACTGATAAAGATGAACCTTCTAATTCAAATACTTATACTAATAAAGTTAAAGTTGAAGAAGAGCATCCTTTTAAACAAATGTCGATGGCTTCTTGTCGAGTATATGCTGTTAATGATAAAGATTTTGCTAACTCACAATTACTATCTATTGATCCAAGCAAATATGATCCATTTGAAGTTAATTCTTTAGCTTCTTTTGAAATTGGGCCAGTGTATATAGGTATGGATATAGAGGGTATGGCAATCGATCCAACTAGTAATATTGTATATGGAGTTACTGGAAACGATTATTCACCTGCCTTAGATGGAAGATTATATGAAATTAATGTTAATGTCGGTGATGTAAGAGACATTGGCGATACTGGTTTTATGGAATTAGCTTCTTTGGCTTTTCATTCTGATGGCACATTATGGGCTTGGTCTAACGGAGGTTCAAAGGATAAAACTGAAGGACCCGGACTGATATTAATCGATCCACAAACTGCGGTTAGTCAAATGGTTTACCCAATGCCAAAAGATTTTTTTGATATGAAAAAAGGTGAAAAAGGTATTGAAGGTTTAGCATGGAGTAGTGATGGTTCCACTTTATATGCAACAGAAGGTAAAAAACTTTGGCAGTGGACTTGTGAAACTGGTTTTGAGTTGAAATGTCCTAATGTCATTAATTTAAAGAAAGAATACCAAGTTGAAGCGTTAGAAACTCTTGCTGATGGTATGCTGTTATTTTCAATTGATGGTGTTAAAAGCAATACTGCTTATGTTTATAACCCAAGTGATTGCAGTGTTATTCATGAACAACCATTTAAAACTTCGGCTAATTATGATGATATTGAGTCTGTAGTTTGGCCATTAAATTGTCAATATTCAACTCCTATATCCAATGAACAAGTTACATTTGATGATTTTTCTAGCAGTCAAAAGGAAATATGTTTAGAAGAACCACAATGGATAGAAGTAACTGGTAGAGTTAATATTTCTAATGGTAGTATTGGATATTTAAAAACTAGCTGGGCAAGTTCTGAAAATGTTACAGATCAATGTACAAGTTGTGGTAATTGCAGTGAAAAATGGCAAACAATAACTAGTGTTACCAACCAATTTAAGATTAAAGCTTGGTGGCCGGGTATGACAGGAAAGACAGTTACAACTAGTTATATAGTTGAATTACATAATAAAAACCGTGATATAATATCTACGGATGAAGTAACATTAGTTGGCAATCCTGCTGTTTGTGAAGCTAATCCGAGTAAGACTAGTTCAAATAAGAGTAGTTCGAGCAAATCTAGTTCAAAAACGGATAATGAGCCTACTAAAACAACAGTTGCACCACCACCCCCCATAGTTGACCCATTAGCACCAAGTACTGCTAATATAGGTGATTATTTAGGCAGTGAAACATTGCGATTAAATAATGATGGAAGCTTTGCTATTCAGTTTGAAAATAAGGTTTATAATTACAAGTTCCAAGGTTCTTTACCAGCCTTACCAAATAAAGCATTATCTATTGATATAGATAGTGATGTAAACAATGATGGTTATGTTGATTATTCGATTTTAAGACGGACAAAAACAGGAACTAAGAAACACTTTCAAATCTTATACTTAGGTACTACTGATGCTCAGTCGGAATCTGATGTAACTATTCCTAACTCAACTGCTATTAAAGAAGAGCTTAAGAGTAGTTCGCCAAATATAAGTAATGCTGGTATTATCACTATTGAGTTAAATGGACAGTCACATTCTTATTCATTTAAGGGTAGTACGCCTCTGTTGCCTTTATCTGGAACGGTGACAGTACAAAAACATAGTGATGTTAATGGTGATAATTATACTGATTATCACATAACTGATGGTAGTGGTAAGGAATATAATTTATTATATTTGGGTATGTAATAAATCTGGTAGTCCTGAGTAAAGTACCAAAAAACCTGCTAGATCTCAAATACCTAGTAGGTTTAACACTACTCATCGTTATACACAAGTATTTAAGTATTTGAAATGAAAATATATTATGTAGGGTGGGTAGAAACCCACCGAACCTTCTTGGGACTTATGTATAACGATGAGACCAAACGTTAGGAACAAGATAAATACCGCATGAAAATTCCTTGAATATATTCGATAATCTGGCTACCACAAAGCAACCAGACCATAAATCTATTCCTTCCTCCCTTCCAAAATCGCATCAATCACCAACATAACCGCCCCAACACTTATCGCACTATCGGCAATATTAAATGCTGGCCAATGCCATTGCTGATAATATATATCAATAAAGTCAATCACATATCCATAAATAACTCTATCAATAAGATTACCAACTGCTCCACCCAATACCAAGGTTAATGCAATTGCTAACCAAACTTGCTTACGTTCCAAACGGGTTAACCAAACTATCAACACAATACTTATTCCAAATGCTAAGGCAGCTAAAAACCAACGTTGCCAGCCACCAGCATCAGCTAAAAAACTCCAAGCAGCACCTGTGTTATATAACAATCGCAGGTCAAAAAATGGTAGAATATTAACTGGTTGATTAAAGGAAAGATAACTATCCATCCATAATTTACTCGCTTGATCCAAAATTATGACCAATATCGAAATCCATATCCATCTTAATCCACCTTTAGCCATAATAACGTTTCTCGCCTCCACCAGTGATATTTTCCACACAACGTCCACATAATTCAGGATGTTCCGCATTACTGCCAACATCTTCCCGATGATGCCAACAACGTACGCATTTACCATGTTCTGAAGGCTTGACTTGTAACCAGAAACCATCATATTTATTAGCTGTTTCAGGCTTTTTATCAACTGGATTCAAACGAGCATAAGAAGTAATGAAAATAAACCGCAATTCATCTTCTAACGTATCCAACTGAGTGAACAGAATGTCATCACAATAAATATCAACTTTAGCATCTAACGAAGAACCAATTGTTTCCGCAGTTCGCAAAGTTTCCAATTCCTGATTGACAGCTTCTCGCAAAGCAAAAATTCTCTTCCATAAATCACTGCTTATTTCATATTTAGGAGCTGGCTCATCAATTGGCAATAAACCCTCATACCAAGTTTCTAACAATACTGATTGACTTCGTTCGCCGGGAATTTGCTGCCAAATATCTTCAGCAGTAAAGCTCAAAATCGGGGCCATCCAACGAACCAATGCTTCCACGATATGATACAAAGCAGTCTGAGCAGAGCGTCTAGCAAGGCTTTCTGTTTGACAGGTATATTGACGGTCTTTAATCACGTCCAGATAAAAACTACTCATATCAGTTGTACAAAAACTGTGAATCTTTTGATATACCAAGTGAAATTGATAATTTTCGTAGTCTTTAATAATAGCTTGCTGTACATGCAAAGCTTGAGCCATTGCCCATCGATCCAAAGCCAACATATTTTCTGGAGCTACGCTATCAGTTGCTGGATCGAAACCATTTAAATTGGCTAATAGAAAGCGAGCTGTATTGCGTAAACGGCGATAACCATCTGAAATTCGTTTTAAAATTTCGTCAGAAACTGAGATTTCACCTTTGTAATCAGTTGCTGCTACCCACAGTCGGATGATGTCAGCACCTAAAGTTTTAATCACTTTCTGTGGAGCTATCACATTGCCCATTGATTTGGACATTTTACGACCTTTGGCATCGACAGTAAAACCATGCGTCAACACTGCTTTATACGGAGCTTTACCATCCATCGCAATCGAAGTCATTAAAGAAGAATTGAACCAACCACGATACTGATCCGAACCTTCCAAATATAAATCGGCTGGTCGAGTCAAATTTTCAACAGTTTCCAACACAGTAGCATGAGTTACTCCGGAATCAAACCATACATCTAAAGTATCGGTAACTTTTTCATATTCATTAGCTTCTTCACCTAATAACTTCTCTGGTTCCAATTCAAACCAAGCATTAATACCATCTTTTTCCACCATCTGAGCAACAGCTTCAATAAATTCAGTAGTACGAGGATGCAGAATACCAGTGATTTTATGCACAAACAAAGCTATCGGAACTCCCCAATTGCGTTGCCGAGAAATACACCAATCTGGCCGATTAACAATCATGCCTTCAATCCGCTGTTCACCCCATTCAGGAACCCACTGTACATCTTTAATTGCTGCCAAAGATTGCTGGCGTAGTTCCTTCTTGTCCATGCTGATGAACCACTGCGGAGTTGCTCGGAAAATGATTGGAGTCTTATGCCGCCAACAATGCGGATAACTATGCAACACTCGATGCTCATGAACTAGCTTGCTTTTACCTTTTAAAACTTCGACAACTTTATCATTGGCATCAAATACATGTGTACCAGCAAACAATGGAGTATTTGGTAAAAATACCCCTTTCCCATCCACTGGATTATCTATCGGCAAGTTATAGCGACTACCAACCACATAGTCATCCTGTCCATGCCCGGGAGCGGTATGTACAGCTCCAGTACCTGCTTCGGTGGTAACATGTTCACCCAAAATAATTGGCACTTGACGATCATAAAATGGATGTTGCAACTGCAAATTCTCCAAATCCTTACCTTGACAATATGCAACTACATGATAATGCTCAACTCCATAGCGTAACATAGTATCTTTCAGCAACGCTTCCGCTATCACCAATCGTTCTGTTCCATACTGACCATCCTCACATTGAACCACTGAATATTCCAACTCTGGATGCACCGCAATTGCCTGATTAGCTGGTAAAGTCCAAGGAGTTGTTGTCCAAATAACAACTGAAATTGGGCCGTTACCAGTACTTGGAGCATGATGGCAACAAGCAAGTAAAGCTTCTTCATTGACGGCATTGAATCGCACATCAATTGCCATCGACTTTTTATCTTCGTATTCAACCTCGGCCTCTGCCAATGCAGAACCGCAATCACTACACCAATGGACTGGCTTAAATCCACTGTATAAATGTCCAGCTTGGATAATCTGTCCTAAAGAGCGAATGATATTGGCTTCAGTTAGGTTATTCATGGTTAAATAAGGGTTATCCCAATCACCAAGTACTCCCAAACGCTTAAAATCTTCTCGCTGTTTATCAATCTGTTGATTCGCATAATCTCGACACGCTTGCCGAAATTCATTAACATTAACTTTATGCCCTATTTTGCCTAATTGTTTCTCAACCTCTAGTTCAATAGGTAAACCATGACAATCCCAACCCGGCAGATAAGGAGCATCAAAGCCACCTAAATTCTTTGCTTTAACAATAATATCTTTAAGTATTTTATTGACCGCATGGCCGATATGAATATTTCCGTTGGCATAAGGAGGGCCGTCATGTAAAATAAATTTTTGAGCTTCCTTTCTTTGCTTTCGTAGTTGTTGATATACGTTTTCCCAAATTTTTAAAAATTCTGGCTCTCGCTTGGCTAAGTTACCACGCATTGGAAAATTAGTTTTCGGTAAATTTAAGGTATCTTTATAATTGCTCATTTAGCTTCTCATGGATTGAATAATGATTATATTTGGGGATTATTAGGTTTAAAAGAAGTGGGTGATAGATTTTTGTTGTATTAATCAAATTGTTAATAATGATTAGCTTAAGTAGTGAATAACTTTATTGTCTTTTAGTTTTAATTTGGTTATTATACCTAGAATAATTTTTTAATTATAGTAGGACTTAACGCATTGATAAATTCATAAAGGCATTATTTAAGTGAATTCAGTTATTTAAAGTAAATCAAAGAGTAATTTTTTTGTGGATTTGAGAGAACGTGTAGTTAATTATGTTGGTTGTCCCTATGAGTTTTTCAGAAAAATAAAAGTTCTCAAACCTGCTAGGTTTGCGAAACCTAGTAGGTCTTTTGGCCAAAATATTTATCTGAAAATCTATACAAACTAACACAGTTCTTGTTAAATCAATAACTAACAGATATATGGGCTAATCAGTAAAAATTTCCAATTAAGTAATTTACTAATTTAAATTCATTTTCATGGTATTGGAATGAGAAGTTATAACTTATGTATGTATCTAATTACACAAACGATATTTTTATTAGTTACGCTCAAGTCGATAATGAGCCACTTACTGGTGCTGAGAATGGCTGGGTGACAACACTTATAAAAACACTTGAAACTCAATTAGGGCAAAAGTTAGGACATGCTGATGCGTTTACTTTGTGGATGGATTCAGAACTACGAGGTAGTAGCTCCATAACTTCGGAAACTATTAAACAATTAAATGAATCTGCTACGATTGTGTTAATTTTATCACCAGCTTATCTTGCTTCACAATGGTGTCAGCGAGAATTAGATTATTTTATGAGTCTAGTTGGTGAAAATTCTGAGCGTGTATTTGTGGTGGAATATAATAAAATCGAAGCTGAACAACGCCCTTATCATTTAAGTGAGCTGCGAGGTTATCAACTTTGGATAACTGATGAAAAAAGTCGTTCACATACTTTGGCTATACCCAAACCACATCCAGAAGAAAGAGAATATTATCAAAGGATTGATGATTTAACTCACGATTTAACTCATAAGCTCAAGGAATTAAAAACTAAAACAATAACACCGGCTGTTGCCATCAATAAATCATCACTCCAACATACCGTATTTTTAGCTGAAGTAACCCCAGATTTAGAGGAACGTCGCAATGAAGTTAAACGCTATTTGGAACAACAAGGTGTAGCGGTTTTACCTAATAAAAAATATTCATTTCAAGCGGAACTTGATCATGATTTGGAACAAGCATGTTTATTTGTCCAATTGGTGAGTGAGCAAGCTGACCTATTTAATTCCAACCAAATTCAATATGAACGAGCTAAGGCTGCTGATTTGTCAATGTTGCAATGGCATGATCCAGATTTGACTCCGCAAAAAATGCAAGCTTCTCCTAATAGCACCTTATTACAAAGCAACAGCATAATTGCAACTGAACTGGTGGAGTTTCAAGAAATGGTGTGGCGAAAACTGCAACCACAACCAGACAAAAATTTTCCAGTAATAAATGATGGACATTTGGTATTTGTTAATACGGCTCCAGAAGATAAAGTGCTTGCTAATGAAATTCAGGCTATTTTAGATGAAGCCGGGGTTGGTTACATTTTACCAATGGATATTGTACCAACTACTCAACCAGAAGAAATTCGTGCAGATTTAGAATCAAATTTATTAGAATGTGACGCATTAATTGTACCTTATTACCAAACTCCATTGGCTAAAGTACGTCAATATTTAATGTCTTGTCGACGTTTACAGCCACAGCGAACTAAACCATTTAAAGTTATTGCTGTTTGTGACAAACCATTACCAAATAAATCAGCTCTTAACATGAAATTGCCGGGTATGCAAATTTTAAAATGCTCAAGCTTACAGATTGAAACATGTCTACCTAAATTTATGCGGAGTTTAACAAAATGAGTGATTTTCCTTATCCGGGTTTGAGACCTTATAAACGTGATGAAGTTGATATCTTTTTTGGACGTGAATCACATACAGACCAATTAATTAAACAACTAAATCATACTCATTTTATCGCAGTGGTGGGACCATCTGGTTGTGGTAAATCTTCTTTAGTATGCACTGGTTTATTAGCTGCCTTAGAAGGTGGTCTTATGGCAAGTGCTGGAGGAAATTGGCAAATTGCAGAATTACGTCCGGGTAATAAACCATTTGCACGTTTAGCGGAAGCTTGTTTAAAAAACAACATATTTAATAATGTTGATATAAATAGTGAAACGATTACTTTATTACAAGCAAGCTTACGACGTGGCCCTAAGAGTGTGCATGAACAACTCACTAATACACCGTTGCCAGACAATACAACTTTGTTACTGTTAGTGGATCAGTTTGAAGAAATTTTCCGTTATTATCAACAAGGTGATAAGAATGAAGCAGCAGTATTTGTTAAATTATTGCTTACCAGTGCAGAACATCCATTGGTTTATGTTGTAATCACGATGCGTTCAGATTTTATTGGAGATTGTGCAACGTTTTATGGTTTGCCAGAAGCGGTAAATCAGGGGTTATTTTTAACTCCACGTTTGACTCGGGAGCAGTTGCAAGAGGCGATTGAGTTACCAGCCGGGGTGTTTGGTGGTGAAGTGGAAGTTGGTTTGGTTAATAAATTGCTGAATGAAGTTGGTAGTGAACCAAATAAATTACCCCAATTGCAGCATGTGTTAATGCGAATCTGGCAATTAGCTTATGATAAAAATTCCAGTTCAACTATTTTAACTTTAACACATTATAAAGAAATAGGCGGGTTGGAGAATGCCTTATCACAACACGCCGACAAAGCTTACGATGAACTTGACCCAATTCAACAAAAAATTGCAAAAACTTTATTTTGTAGCTTAAGTGAAAAAGATATACGTCGTCCAGTTAAATTAAAAGAAGTGGCAAGGTTGGCAAAGGTATCATGGAAAGAAGTTGCCAAGGTAGTAGAAATATTTCGTTCCAAAGGTCGCAATTTTTTAACTCCATTGGATAAATATTTAGCACCTAATGATGTAATAGATATCATTCATGAAAGTTTAATTCGCCAGTGGAAACGTTTACAAAAATGGACTGAGGAAGAAAATAAAAATGCTAAAACTTATCAACGCTTGGAAGATAATGCTTGTCGTTGGAAAGAAGGAAAAACCGAATTGTTGGCTGGTATTGAGTTAGATAATGTTTTGGAATGGTATAAAAAAACTAACCCAACTAAAGAATGGGCAAAACGTTATAGTAAAAAAGATAATGAATGTTTTGAAATTACTAAACATTTTTTATATAAAAGTGATAAACAACAACGTTATTCAAAGCATTTTAAGGGATTTTTACTAGGAATTTCCTTTATTGTACTTATATCGCTAGTCTTATATTTTAATGGTCTAAGTGAACAAGCCAATACAGCCAAACAAGAATCTATCATAGCACAAGAACGTACTGAACACATAAAGGAAACTCGTACATCTAATTTGTTTGAATCGCAACTCACTCATGCAATACTATTAGCACGGAGTGAAAACTATATGGCTTCTAAAAAAATTCTGAGAGAAAATCGTGGGATGGATTCTGAAACTAGTAAAGAACGTCTTCAAGCTCGCAATTTATTAACTTGGTTCAATAAACTCATGGGTGGTGATGCAGAACGTGTATATCAAGACGTAGGAGTTCCATTATCTACAATAGCTGTTAGTCCGGATGGTTCATTGTTAGTGACTGGTGGTGAAAATGGTACATTGGTTTTGTTTAATACCAATCGTAGTTCGTTACTTCAACGCTTACAGGGACATACTAAGCGTATAAAATCTGTTGTTTTCCATCCACAAGGTAAATGGTTTGCAAGTGCAGGATATGATAAACATATTATTATTTGGTCACTAGGTAAAAAATTTGAAAAAAAATTAGAATGGAAATCCTCAGAGAAAATTCGAACACTTGCAATCAGTCCTGATGGAAAATTTTTAGCTAGTGCAGGAACAGATAAGAATATTTATTTATGGAATCCTAATACTGGTGAATTGTTACAAACTTTTAAAGGAAATGAAAAATTTATTTCTGGTTTAGCATTCAATCCTGACGGTAAAATATTGGCTAGTACTTCTGCTAATAATGTCATTTTATGGGATATTAGAATTGGTAAAGTACTGCACACATTGATTGGACATAACGCTAAAGTTCAGAAAGTTGTTTTTAGTCCTAATGGTAAGTTATTAGCAAGCAGTAGTGTAGATCGTACAATACGTTTGTGGGATGCAAACTCAGGAAAACCCGGACATGTATTAATAGGGCATAAAAATACTGTGTTTGGTATTGGTTTTATTGCTAATGGGCGTTATTTAGTTTCTGCTGGTAGAGATAATACCTTACGATTATGGGATGTTGAATTCAATGTGACTATGCGAGTATTACAAGAGCATACTGCTGCTGTTACTGATCTAGCTGTTAGTAATGTACCAAATTTAGGAGAAAAAATATTTAGTGCTAGCAGTGATGGAACTGTGATGCGTTGGAATTACGAATTACCTCATTTACGACAAATAATTTTACCAAATAAGAAACCAGTTTCAACAGTGATATCACCAGATGGTGAAAAAGTTGCGGTGGGTTTTAATGACGGTGCATTGAGTTTATATTCTTTGTTTGATGATCGTTTGTTATGGGAAAAAAATGAACATACAGGTAAGTTAAAACGTCTTGCATTTAATTCCAACAGTACTTTACTATCTTCAGGTAGTTCTGATAGTACTGCAAAATTGTGGCAGGTTAAAGATGGTAAATTACTCCAAACTTTTAGCGGACATACAGACGAAATAAGTGCCATAACTTTTTCACCCGATGATCGTACTATTGCCACTGCTAGTTATGATGGAAAAATTGGCTTGTTTACTGTTGGTAGTGAACAAAAATATTTCTACCCCCCTCATAACGAAAAAGACAAAGATGTTAATACGGTAGCTTTTAATACCACTGATAATTATAAGTTACTAAGCACTGGTGACCATGATATACGTTTATGGGATATCAAGGATAAACCACCAAAATTATTACAAGAATATCCTAGCAGAACAAATAACCTAGTATGGGCAACTCTTAGTCCAGATGCTAAACAAATTGCCAGTGTTGGTCGTACCCAACCAATGCGTGTCTATTCGACAGTAAACAAATTTATATCTCATCGTTTCACTGGACATGAAAGTACAACATACCGTGCAATTTTTAGCCATGATGGCCAACAAGTTGCTACCATTAGTGCCGATGCTACCTTACGTTTGTGGGATTTATATGGTAAAGGAAATGAATTGTTTACTTTACGTTTACCAACTAAAAGTGGTAATCAAAATCCGGTTAAAGACTTCGATTTTCGGCGTACCTCAAAAGGTTGGTGGATATCTGTACCTCTTATAGGTAAATTGATGTTATATAATTTGGGTGATATTAACAAGGGTAAAACAATTAAAGAATCAGTAACTGAAAATTTTAAAAACAAACAATTTATACCTATTCCAATTTATGCTGAAGGACCTTATGCAGAAGAAGGGACTGTTATATTTGGTGCTTTCATTGATTATATGAAAATGCTTAATTTTGATAAAGAAAGCAATGGTATCAATGGTATTAAACTGGCTTGGGAAAAATGTGAAACTGCTTATAATGTTGATCGTGCTATAGATTGTTATGACGAATACAAAGACTTTGGGGCTACAGGAGCAACAATGTTTAGTTTCGTCAATACTGATGCCACTTATGCAATATTGGAACGTGCTACTAATGATAAAATACCAGTTGTATCAATAGGATTAGGACGTAGTGATACTGCTGATGGTAAAATATTCCCATATATGTTTCCTTTGTTGACTACTTATTGGAACCAAAGTACCGCCAAAATTAAGTTTATAGGCATACAAGAAAAGGGCATGAATAATCTTAAGGGTAAAATAATTGCCAATATTTACCATCATTCAGACTATGGTAAAGAAACTATTCCAATATTAGAACGTCAGGCAAATAAATATGGTTTTATTCTAAAACATTTCCCAATTGAAGCACCAGGAAATGAGCAAAAATCAACTTGGGAACAGATAAAACGTTTGGCTCCGAATTGGATTATTTTGCGTAGTTGGGGAATTATGACTCCAACTGCTCTTGAAGAAGCACAACATGTTGGTTTTCCAACTAATCATATTATTGGAGTCAATTGGAGTAGTTCTGAAAAGGAGGTTATGAAAGCTGGAAAAGCAGCAAAGGGTTTTATTACAGTAAATTTTAATCCAAGTGGTAATCAATTCAAAGTACTCAAAGACATCCATCAGCATGTTTATGAACAAGGTGAAGGTTATTTAGATAAATCTAAACTGATGCATTTATTTGGTTCTTTAAACTATAATCATGGTCTTGTAACTGCTATTTTAAATATTGAAGCTATACGTATTGCCCAAAATAAGTTTGGATACAAACCACTAACTGGTGAACAAGTTCATTGGGGATTGGAACATCTGAATCTTACCGAAAAACGTCTAAAAGAATTGGGTGCTTATGGCTTAATGTCTTCTATACGAACTTCTTGTGCTGATCATGAAGGCAAAGGTAAAGTTAGATTCCAACAGTGGAATGGCGAAAAATGGAATATAATTACTGATTGGATTGAACCAGACTATACTTTAACTAGCCAATTGGTTGAAGCAGAAGCTAAAAAATATGCTAATAAACATGGCATTATATCTCGTAATTGTGCCAATTAAAGAGTAATAATGCGGCTACATATTAAAAATATCACGCTCTAAAAAACTCAAAAATTTCCAAAATCTTCTGGGGTTTAGACCAAAATATTTGTCCGAACATCTACAGATATAACACCTTGCGGAGAGCAATCAAATGAATAGTAACCTATTATTCCTCATACCATTACTGGTAATAGGATTGCTGTTTTTAATCTATTTACCAAACAAATTGATAAATTGGATTTTGTTGTTGACATTATTGGTAGGATTTGTTGTAACACCAATTGGACAAACTTATTTTGAAAAATCAACAATAAAATCAGTATGTAAAAATGATAAATCTAAGTGTGAAAAATGTGAAGAGGGTGATGATGCTTGTGACCCTTGTAAATGAATATCAAAAAGCTGTATAGGTGGTTGCAAGCATTGGATGTGCTTAATGAAGGGAAAACATCGCCTAACTGTTAAGATATTCTTAGTTCCCTCAACACATCCAACGAAACTGAGAAGATTTTGAAGAGATTGCGTTAATTGCCCCATCCATTAATAAAAACTTATTAAAAAGCTATATCACTGTTATACAAAAAATAAAGGAACAAATTAATATGAAAATACTTAATTTCATTTTGAGCGGAATAATTGTTTTAATGTTGGTTATTTGGATGGGAAGTTATTATTATACAAGCCCAACTCCAAAAGAAACAGTTGAATTTCCAAGTGCAACTGTATTACAGGTACCGATACCAATTTCTAAGTTTTCTTTGACCGACCACAATGGAGAGGAATTAACGATAGCAAATCTCACAAAGAAATGGACTTTTATGTTTTTTGGTTATACTTTTTGCCCTGATGTATGTCCAATAGGACTTGTTAACCTTAATGAAGTTTATAAAAATCTTACTGAAAAAGAAGACTTGATTGAAGATAAGTTTAAGGTTAATACACAATTTGTATTTGTAACAGTTGACCCTCAAAGAGATACAGTAGAAATTCTGAAAGATTATATTCCACATTTTAACAAAAATTTTATTGGAGTTACTGGCAAACCTGAAATGATCGACTCTTTGACACGTCCAATGGGAGTTGCGTATAGACGCACATCTGAAGAAAATTCAGATGGATATTACCTTATTGATCACAGTGCATCGTTTGTATTAATAGACCCACTTGGAAGAATGCGTGCAACTTTTTCTCCTCCTCATGACCCTAAACAAATTACCAATGATTTTCGTAATATGCGTAAAAAATATACAGAAGAATGTTGTATAATCCCAGATCAGAAACTTGAAAATATTATTTTTGATTATAGAGATAAAAAAGAATAATAGGATGGGTTCAAATCTTGGAATAACCTGCAAAAAAACATTTCGTTATGAGGAACAAGATGAACTTGATAAAAATCAATATAATCCAAGATTATGAGTCACTGCCATTAAGTTAAGGATTTAATTTTGGGTAACCACAAGAGATACCCCCTACAAATCATCATATAACGCAAGGGCAATCTTTTTATGGTTGTCCTTAACGCAAATGGCAGTGAGATTATGGCTAGGCTCCAACTTATAGGACTACCAGTTTTTATTAGACATCTTTCCTAAATAACTGATGGTTGATACAGAGAGTATTTTAATTAATTTGATTCCATAGGTTCCACCTATGGCTATTCAAGTGTGAACCCCGTTGGGGTTGTTTTAACTATCCTGAAAGGATTGAATGTGAATAGCCACCGATGAAATCGGTGGAATATAAAAACTTTCTGCGGTAAGCTCAGTTAATAAGCATATATATTTATTTAGGAAAGATTTCTATTGTAGTTAAAAAAACATAAATTTACAACATTTTATCACAAATCCCCCTCTACAATCTCAATCTCCTCTTCTGTCAAACCATAAAGTTTATAAACCATTTTATTTATCTCTCTGTCAGTGGAATCAATCTGGGTTTGTAGTTGATTTATTTTTTGTGTTGTTGCGTTGAAATATTCCCGCCATTCGTTGTTTTCGTTGCCTAAGCTGATTTTTACTTTTTGTTTTGCCAATTCCTTTTTGAATGCATCGTATTCCATTTCGTAAAATGTATTAAGTTTTTTGGTGATTTTCTCAATGCCTTTTTCTTCTTGTAAAGTATTTAGAAAATTACTTTTTTCCGTTTGTAGTTCCTTGTTAAGAGAAAACATCTGGTTGGCTTTATCAATAAATTTTGATTGTTCTATTTCTGATATTTCTGATATAGGTAGATTCCTAACATCATTAACCAATATTTTAGGAAACAAACCTTTCTTGGCTTTTGGAGAAGTATTATTATGATACCAGCCCATCATTTTTGAGTTCAAAATAGTCAATAAATACTTTAAATTCAAAGAATTACCCAATTGAACAATATTAATTATTGAAGGTGTATTATAATATTCTTCCTCAGTATAAGTACAAAATAAGTAACAATTAGTAATCTCTCGGATTAATACTCTTGGTTCCAAAAAAAATTTAGGGTTCCTTGGTGCAGCTATTCGTTCACTATAATTTATCCACAAATTACCATTCCAATTCAGTTGATACCTAGCCACATCACCACCTTTTAATTCTTTTTTATAAGCTTCAGTTTTTTGGTAATCTGCATGAAATATTCTACCCTCAATAGTTTCCTTATCATGTCCTCTATATTTGTCATAAGGTATAAGACCTTGAGAAACTTCAAAAAGAACTCCTAATTTTTGGTTGTCATTTAATTTTGTAATCAAATTGGCAGTCGTAAAATTAGTGGATAAATTCAACCAATTTTCTGTATTTGCAGACAAAATAGTTTGTTTTAAAGTTCTACTTAATTCAAAAGTTTTATTTATTATATCTAATTGAAATATCTTAGTATTTTTTGGATTATCTTTCCGCAAACCAAATATACAATTTCGTACCTGAGCATCTGCAAATATATCAATATCAGACAGATTGGCTATATAAGGAATTTGATAATTTTGGGTTAAAAATTGCCGATATTTTTGGCCGTATAAAATGGATAAAAAAGTATTAGGAATGATATAAAATAGGTAGCCAGAAGGTTTTAATAATTTAAAAATACCTAAAGAAATAAAATAGATATAAATTTCATAATCAGGCACTAATTTATCAAATTGTTTTAAATATTGCTTTTCATTATTGTTGAAAACAACTCCATAAGGCGGATTCCCAATCACAACATCAAACCCACCTTTCCGCATAATCACCGCAAACTCCTTACCCCAATTAAAAGCCTTCTCCCCAGCCACCGCAACATCATCAATCAAAGAATTTCCACATTTAATATTCCCACTCAAATTAGACAACTTCCGACCCTTCTTAGCAGTCCGTAACCACAACGACAACTGAGCAATCTCAACACTCTCCTCATTAATATCCACTCCAAAAATATTCTTCTCCAAAATCACCTTATCAATATCATAAAACTTAGGCATCGCCTTCGTCAAATCAGCAATTAAATCATCAATATCCGAATGCTCCACTATCAAAAAACTCAACGCCTGATTCAAAAAAGCCCCCGAACCACAAGCCGGGTCCAAAATCTTCAATGTCAACAACCATTTCTTATACTTTTCCAAAGCCTTAAACAACTTATCACCCTTAACAGACAGCTTACCATCTTTCCGATAAAACGAATCATCAAATTCAACATCAATCAGATCAAGTTCCTGCCGCTTCTCAACACACAACTTACCCAACGTATTCTCCACAATATACTGAGTGATATACTTTGGCGTATAAAAAATCCCATCCTTCTTCCGCTTACTATTCTTGTCCACAACCTCCCCAGCAATCTTAGCCTCCATCTCCTCCAACTCACTCAATGAATGCTCAAAAATATGCCCCAAAATATTAACATCCAACTCCGTATTAAAATCATAATTCGCTAACCGCAATAAATTATCATGCAACACTTCATCAGAAATAACCAACTTATCCAATATCTTATCAGCAGCAAACAAACCACCATTATAAGCTGGAATCTGCTGATAAC
>JAUCGL010000102.1 GCA_030378105.1 Candidatus Halobeggiatoa sp. HSG11
AAACAAAGATGGTTTCATAATTAAGTCTTATACTTAAAAGGAATACTTGCTGGAGTTCAAAGCTTTAATTTTGGATTATATAATTTAAAATCAAATATTTCCAAATCTGAAGCTTTGGAGTTGTCTTACGTGATTTAATACAAGTTTATTATGTAGGGCGGGTTAGTTTATTGAGCATAGCGGAATAACGTAACCCGACATAAAAACTGAAACAGTTATTAACCAACTATTTAGAAGGCAATGTAAACGGTATTGGTAATTCATCAGAAATTATTGGAGTTTCTGATACTTCAGTAGTTGGAGTTGCTAATTCTTCTTCTGGTTCTTCAATTTCTATTAACTCTTCACGTGTTTTGGCTAAATCATCTACCTTATAATTAGATAGCTCATATACCCAACCAGCAAATTTTGCATTTAAATCTGCCACTTGTTTATTTATATCTGGTTCAGCCTCCTTTTCGGAATCAGTTTTTGAATCATCCTCAGTTTCTTTGGAATCAGCAACAACAGCTTCTGCATTAAATTTAGCAGCAAATATGGCATAGTTTTTTTCATCCTGTTTTGCCACTTGCATAGTCACTTCTAAACCGTCAAAAGTAGTAAATATTGCAGTAGTTGTGAAATCTAATTTCAATGTATCAGCAGCTATAACATCATCAAATTCTAAGTTGCTTAAAGTTGTAGCAATATTTTTTAATACATAGGGCGTTTTGATTTTACCATTAACAGGTAAATCAGCTAGTTGAAATTCTTCATCAGTTGGAGTAGCTTTAAAAATTGAAATGTTTTCTCCGTTAGAAATATTGACTTGATGAACTTTATTATTTTCCATATCAACAATTTGTCGTTCAAGCCAATCAGTTAAAGTTGTTTCAACAGACAATTTGCCCAAAGTAAGCCAAACTTGTTTATCTTCTGGTTTACGCACGTAAATTTCATTACGAGTTGAATCAATTTTAGCAGCTTGACTATTCCCAATAATAAGGCTTGTCAATGTATCAGAATCTGTTTTTAAAGTTAATAAAACAGCCGATGAATTTTGAGCAGATACGTCATCAACTCCAACTTTAGAATAAAGTTCAGAATTACTTGTTTTAGCTTCTAAAATAGTTAGTTCTGTCATGGCCAGTAACAGACTATTAACTTTATCTGCTTCTACTGGATAATTATGTTTTTCTTGCATTTTCCAATTCCAGTTCTCATCACGTGTCATTGTGACAGTTTCAGCATTGGTTTTTACATTGACAGTTTTCACTTGATCAATAGTTGTCGCTAGTTCGGGAAATAATTTGCCTTTTTCTATTGGTGTAACCTCAGTTTGCGTCAATGATATTGCAGCAACGACCACTACTATAGTTACAACTATTAATACACCTAAATTTTTAGTATTCATTTTTTGCTCCTCAGATTAAATTTCTATCAATACAAAGTCTTCTTTACCAACTCCACAATCAGGACAAACCCAATCTTCAGGAATATTTTCCCAATGAGTTTTAGGGGCTATTCCTTCATCTGGTAAGCCATCAGCCTCATTATAAATAAAATCACAAGTAACACATTTGTAGCTTTTATATTCGTCGGACATTAAAATACCTACATTATTATTAAGTTAAGATTTTTTTAAGAATCCAAGTTTTAAGTTTGAGAGCTTAAAAATAAGGTCTTGAACTCCGGTTTAAAATACTGTACAAAGAAACCAATGCTTATTATTTTAGTTACTCTGCTAATTATTTCAATAGATGCACAATATATTTTCTATATTTTGACATATAATTTAATTTGAGATTCGCAAAATATCATTGATATTATTAAGTTTTATATAGTTTGCACCATTAATTTGACTATTTCCAACTTGAATAAAATCAATTCCAGCATTTTTAGCAGCAATAAAGTCACTAGTCGAATTGCCAATATAAACTACAGACTGTGATTGCATTCTTTGCAAACATTCTAAAATTGGTTCTGGACTTGGTTTTTCCGCAATTAGTTTACCACTTGCATTTTTACTACCAACGCTTATCACTAAATCTGTTTCAATGAAATTGTCAACTAAATTATTAACTTGTCGTAAAGTATACATAGCTTCTGTAGTTGGGCGACTTGTTACAACTGCCATTTTTATTCCATAGTTTTTCAAAGTAGGAAAGAACTTTGGAGAATATATTTTTGTTTCGCTGGTACCAATCAAACCTTGACCATTAAAATGAGGTTTACCAAGATATATATCTTGAAAAAAATCTTTTATCTCAATATATTCGTGCTTTTGAACATCAATTTTGGCAATTTGGTTAGTTTGTAAAATATTTGGCCATTGTTCGTTAGGAAAGTTTTGTATTAATTGGATTAATAACCAAGTGACATTCCAATCATTGTTGACTCCATAATCAATGCCATTTGTACGTATTATATCAATTTGTTGGTCATTAATTTCAGTATTAGTTAGGTTTTTAACGGTTTTTTTAATGGCTACGTCATAGGATTTGGAAGTGTCAATCAGAGTGTCATCAACATCAAAAATAATGCCTGTGTAAGTTTTATTTTGAATTGTGATGGCCATCTCTATAGGCAGCCTTTGGTTGATGGAATGGTATTCAACATACGAGGTTCTTGGGTAACTGCCATGCGTATTGCTCGACCAAAAGCTTTAAAAATACTTTCAGCTATATGATGGGAGTTTTGACCACGCAAATTATCAATATGCATGGTGACTAAAGCATGGTTGGCAAATCCTTGAAAAAATTCATTAAATAAACAGGTTTCAAATTCACCTATTTTGGCTGTTGGGAAATCGGCGTGGAATTCAAGTCCCGGACGGCCAGAAAAATCTAGTACAACTCTTGAGAGTGATTCGTCAAGTGGTACATATGCGTGGCCATAACGACAGATTCCTTTTTTGTCTCCGAGGGCTTTGTGGAAGGCTTGACCTAAGGTGATGCCGATGTCTTCTACTGTGTGATGGGCATCAATATGTAAGTCACCTTTGGCGTTGATTTCTAAGTCTATTATTCCATGTCGTGCAACTTGTTCTAGCATATGTTCAAGGAATGGTATGCCGGTATTGAGGTTGGATTTGCCATCGCCGTCAAGGTTGATTTGGATAGCAATTTGGGTTTCTTGGGTATTGCGTTGAATATTGGCTGAACGTTTTGACATTTTTTTCAAGTTATTGATGAACAGTTAATTATTGTATTTTAAGTTATTAATTTTACCATATTTTTTTATAGATGGAAATTGTTTGTTGATATTCGATTATCAAGCTTTTTACCTTGACTCAAAAAAAGTTATAAACTAAGCTAGGGTTTGACAGTTTTTAAAATGAAGTTTCTTAATAAAGACGATTAGACCATGAATATGAAAGAGTTGGTTTCTAAGTTGTTGGTTGATGTTTTGGGTGAGGATAAGGATAAAATAGAGTTTCCGTATTCTTACATGCGATTCTTTGGTTATATTACTTGTGCGATTATTACAGTTATGATTGTGGTGATTGCTTTTGGTGGATTGCCGACCAAAGAACTTGGTTATATTATTATTCTTTGTTTGGCGTTGATTGCTAATTTTTGTTTTAAGCCAAGATTTAAAGCTGGGAAATCTTATTATTTGGGTAAATGGGATTTTAGTTTATCAATTGGTTTGATTATTTTGACCATCGTGGTAGGAATCCGTTTAGTATTAATGGAATCTTTTGAATGGTTTGATTATTTAACTTATATTATTGGTATTGGATTGATTTTAGAAGGAGTTCGGCGAGTTGAAGGTAAAAAGAAAACACTATTTTATCTAGTCATAGGAGTTATTTTTCTTTATATTGTTTTTAGTGATATTCAATCAGTTTTTAATATTGAAAAAGGTATTTTTAGTAAAAAAGGAATTTATGGAGATGCATTAGTTACTATAGTTGATTTTGTTTATGCAATTATTATTTTTAGTTTAGCTTTTAGTTTGGTTCGTGTTGATAAATTATTAAATCGTTTAGCGTTCAAAATAACACATGATCGTAGATCGGGAGCGAGTGCAGGTTTATATGCTATTTGGGCATCAACATTGTATGGTGCAATAAGTGGAGAAGCACGAGGTAATGTTGAAGAAACCGGTAAAAATACTATTCCCGTCATGAAAAGAGCCGGTTATTCTTCTGAATTTGCGGCAAGTATTGAAGCAACGATTTCTGGTGTTGGGCAGATAGTACCACCTATTATGGGAACTATTGCTTTTGCAATTATGGTAATGGGAAAATTTTCTTATTCTAATATTTTTTTGGCTACTATAATACCTGCAATTTTATTTATGATTTCGTTAATTATAGCCGCTACTTTAGAAGCATGGAAACATAATCTTAAACCATTAACTCTTCAATATACAAATGAAATTAAACAACAAGAACTAGAGTTCGTTGGTGAGCAAAAAAAATCTTGGTTACGTAGTATTATTTCTTTATTTGGTTTTTTAATTTTCTTT
The DNA here is from genome assembly GCA_030378105.1 of Candidatus Halobeggiatoa sp. HSG11. GTDB lineage: Bacteria > Pseudomonadota > Gammaproteobacteria > Beggiatoales > Beggiatoaceae > DRQV01. The sequence goes on from JAUCGL010000102.1 coordinate 4,456, forward strand.
TTGACTTTATGGAAATCAGATTTTTCTTTGGCCGGGTGTGCATTATTGGCAACAAGCTTTATTGTTACATCATACATAATTTTACCTATTTTATTTCCAAAATTAAACTTCCAAGTTAAATTGGAATGGCTGTTAAAATTGATAATCAATAGCGGAAAAAATGGTATTGATATTGTTATTTATTGTGTAATTATCGGGATTATTTTATTTATTTTCCAGCAAATTGACTTATCACAGTTTGATTTATCACAATTAATTATACATATATTTTCTTGGCAATTACCACTACTGCTATTGGTATATAAATTTATAATATTACTTGCTTGTACAGGTATTATAATTTTTCTCGGTATGTTTTTACCAACATTAGTAGTATTCTTCTTATTAGCATCGTTAATGGTTCCTATATTTAAGTTTATTGAAATTAATGAATTACAAACTTATCTATTTGTATTTTATTATTCAATATTAGCAGGAATAACCCCACCAAAAGCTCGACTTCTCACTAAAGCAACAGAATTATTTGCAAGTTTGTATAAAGAAAATTTAGATAAAGAGAAACTACATAAAACTAGCTTTAGATTAAGTTTTGTGTTATTTATTTTACCGTTTGCATGGATATACCACCCAGAAATAATAATACAAACAAATAGTTATTTTTCATACTATATAATAGAAACTATTTATGTAATAATTGCCATTTTATTAGCAATATTTGCTATTTCAGTAGCTAAATTCGGTTTATTTCGTAGGGAAAAAGGTTCATTATCTCCAAATGAATGTAGGATATTATATATTGCAGCGGCATTAATTATTTTGTTTTCTGAGTTTTGGTTAATGTTTTTAGGTGTGGTAATTATATTAACCATTTTAATTAGAGATGACCTACAAGCAAAAGAGAATAGTATATTAAAAACTTCATTACCATTAGTTTGGTTAATGATGAAACCAAAACATATTCCAACTTCAGTATTTCTTACATTTTCTACATTAATCCTTGTTTATACTGCCTATTTTACAACTAGTGGGTTTATTTTTAATTTACATGAACAAACTGAACCTTGGTTAAAAGATAGATTCCATTTCACATTAGAAGTGGATAATTGCAATAATGTAGATACTAACGAAATTAAACAGCTTTTTTTGCAAGAAACAGGTAAGCAAGTTACAATAGCTTGCACTCGAACTACTGATGAAGCCATTATTGCCAGACTATATCCGGGCGAACTAAAGTTACATACCAACCTAAGAATAATTGAATTTGACAGTGATTATTTTAATTTAGTTCCAAAATTAAAAACCAGTTTAAAAAAACTTTATCAAGAATATATATTGGGGGATTTAGGTAGTTGTTTTGAAAAAACAGGAATAAAATTGGAACAAGTAAATTTTGATTTGAACAAACAGTTGACTTCTAAAGAATGTAATATATTTGATGAAACTGAATTACCACTTATTTATATTGGTTTTAATGTTGCTGATATTACACTTGATGCCTCTACTGGTACTATTGTAGCTTTACACAATATGATATTTCCTGATGAAACAACTAAAGAAAATATTTTTAATCTTAAACAGAAATTTATTGTTGCTTCTGTATTTGAAACTGAATTTTCGGATTTAGATGAACTTATTATTGTACCTAAAGGTTATTTGGCAAAAATTTTTCCAGATACTAACACTAATATTACTCACCAATTGATAGTCAAAATAGAAAATTTAAATTTTGCTGGTGAAATTGATAATATTATGAAAAAAATAATAAATTCTAATAATATTCCCAATTATTTAACAGAAAGTAATTCAATTGTTGATTACGAGATGTGGGAATTACAAAGTGAATTTTTAACTACTACTAGATTAATATTAGTCGTAGTATTTGCTATATGTATTTTTGTATTAGTTAGCGGTATCAGTCAATTAATGGAAAATAATAAAAGGTTAATAGTATTAATGCGTTTGTCTGGGATAAACAATGCCGCCAGATGGATGTTTATTTTTACATTATCTGTTATAAGTGCCTTTATTACCTGTATTATTGCTTTTGGTTTAAGTTATCTACTAGCTGAGATATTTGCTCGTTTTTGGCAAGATATAGCTTCTATTATAGATTTACGCATTTTTTTTGATGTGTTAGGTGCAACTATATTAACAACATTGTTAACAACTACTGTTCTTAGTCATATGCATTTTTCACGTGATGTAGCTAGGGAATTAGATTATGCCTCATACTAAAATTATTTTACAAATAAAAAATCTGTATATAAAATGTGATGGTAATGAATTGTTAAATGAAGTTAATTTCACTTGTAAATCAGGTGATAGTGTTTCTATAAGTGGTGGAATTGGTTCTGGAAAATCTTCTTTGTTAAATGTATTAGGATTATTGGCTAAACCTGAATCGGGTGAAATTTATCTACATGATGATTCCATTGATAATAAAACAAAACACCATTTGTCTTTAAAAAATACCGAACAAAATAAAATTTCCCAATATAATAATTATATCAGCCATAAGACTGATTATCTATCTTTACCACGTGCAGAACAAGATGAATTTATGAAATATTATTTTGGCTATATATTTCATGAGCCAAAATTAATGTCTCAATGGAATCTTATTGATAATATCGCATTACCATTGATAGCAAAAGGTAAAACAAAATCCGAAATAAAAGAAATTATAGATAAAAATGAATTTTTGAAAGATTTTTCAGAATCTGATAAAAATAAACCAGTTGCTGCTTTATCAGCCGGACAAAGAAAATTAATAAGTATTGCTAGAGCATTAATCAAGGAACCAAAAATTTTGATTGCAGATGAACCAATCTCTAATTTTGATTCAGGTAAACAAATTGAAGTGGCACAGAAATTAGTTGCGGAAGCACAGGAAAAAAATATGATAATTATTGCTGCTACTCATTTAGAAGCAGCTCAAAAAAGTTTTACTGAAAAATATTTAATTGAAAAAAAGTCTTTAGTTGATGCAAATCCTACTAAATTATTTAAGAGAAGACAAAATATATACAAAGGAAAGAGGTACAAATTAGAAAATTCATAATATTGTTTTATATAATTAAATTAATATTACCTAATTTCTTTCCGAATTGTTTTACCAATGTTTCTAGCTAGTCTTTTTAAGTCTTTGCCTTTTGCATAACGACTTTTTTTATTAGCATATTTTTTTGTATTTTCCAAATTTACGATTAAAATTTTGGCTTTACCATTCGATGAAGTTATAGCTGAACCAATCACAAAACCTTTATTTGCACAGGATTTATATTTTTTTACCGTATTTTTACCCCAAGTAGTCATACAACTTCTATAAGCTTTGGGGACTTGTGGGCCATTATGCCATAATAATTGTTTACAACTTTTAGGTATTTTTTTACTTGCTTTAATTCGTTTATAATTTTTACTATTGTATCCTGTCGCAGCTTGCACATCTATAATAAATCTATTAGCTCTTTTTTGGTTCATTTTATATTTTTTATCACCAGATTTAACTGCCGGCCAAACACTGACAATACATGGTCTTTCACCTTTTTTCGGTTCTTTAAAATCAATAATTTTGCGTAAATCTTTTGCATTGCAACTTAATAAAAATGTAGTTGTTATGATTAGTAGTAATATTTTTTTCATAATTTATCTCGCTATGTTATTATTTGGAATACCATAATCGAAACATTTCCACTCGAAATTTATAACCATCTTCAACTTTTTCAAGTAATTCTAAATCCCGTAATATATTCAAAGTTTTATCTAAATCATCTTGTTGTTCTAATTGCTTTTTAGTAACTATCTTTCCTGAACCCAAAATAGCTATGTCATGAAGTAAAGCATTTCCTGTATCAGTTGCCCGTTGTTCAAAGGTAATAAAAATTGATTGGCCAGTTTCCAAAGCACTAGAAATTGCTTCTTCAACATCCTGTTTGTTCACTAAAAAACGTAAACTTAAATTTTGCTTATTCTTTAATTCAACTATTTCTCTACACAATAATTGTGTTAATGATGGGTGACAACATGTTAATTCTAAAATTCTTTGTACTGCATCTGGTTCATATTTTAATTCAAAATCTTTGACAGGATGTTCAATTAATTGATGAGCTTCCTTCTCAGTTAAATAACCAAGATGTATAGGAATCATATTATTAACAAGACTTGGCCAATGATTAAATTCTGCCATTTGTTGAGAAGCAATTATAATTCTGAAATTTTCACGGTGTTGTATCCAATGATATATGATGTTTATTATATCTTCGCTATAATCAGACTTTTTTTCACGAATAACTTCATCTAATTTAGCAAATTCATCAAACATCAGTAACAGTGTTTTTGAACCAAGCATTTCTTGAACTTCATCCAGCCATTTATCAAAATCATTATAAGGTTTATCATCTAATTCTTTTAAAGACAAAGATGGTAAAATTAGATCATAATGTTTTTTAGCAGCTTGTTTCATTTCTCCAGATATTTGGTAAAAAAATTCTTTCACATTATTACCAATGGCAGCAGCACCTTGCAAATCAATACATAACGCAACTACTTTGTTAGATTTGCTTAACAAATTTCCTAAATTTATTAACAGGGAAGATTTACCAATACGATAGATGCCCTTAAGGAATATGGAAGCATGTTGCTTAAATAATAGCTTTTCTAATGTATTAATTATACCAATTCTACCAACAAAGTTTATTTTTCTATGAACAGGACTAGCAAAAATATAAGGATTATCAATTTTTTTAAGTTCTTTCAACTCTTTAATTAAGCTGTTTTTATATTTGGAAACAAGTTGATACCACATTTCGGCAATTTTTTTAAAGTCACTTCTTTCCAATTCTCTTAGAATTAAACTGTTAATACTATTTTCTATATTTGTCAATGCCAAAATTTGGTTATGAATTGTGAATTGTTTACATGCTTCGTTAAGGTTTTTACTAACATTTTTAAATTTGTCACCTACTTTAGTTTTTGGTTTGAATATATTATTTAAATCTCCAATCTCATCAATAGTTTTTACTTTCTCTAAAACATGAATATCCTGTCTAATATTGATTTTATCTGGATTATCAAAAATGTTTTGGATTTTTCCTACAAAATTTTTTAGAATTTCCATTATAATTTTGTTCCTTTGATATACCACAATCTAAACATCTCTATCCTGAATCTATAACCATTATCAACTTGTTCAAGCAATTCCAAACTCTGCAATATATTCAAAGTTTTATCTAAATCATCTTGTTGCGATAATTGTTCTTTAGTAACTACTTTTCCTGAACCCAAAACAGCTATATCATGAAGTAAAGCATTTCCTTTATCAGTCGCCCGTTGTTCAAAGGTAATAAAAATTGATTGACCTGTTTCCAAAGCACTAGAAATTGCTTCTTCAATATCTTGTTGTGTAACTGAAAAACGTAATTTCACATCCTGCTTATTTTTTAATACCACTATTTCTCTACATAATAATTGTACTAGTGCTGGATGACAACAGGTTAATTCTAAAATTCGTTGTACTGCACTTGAATCATATTTTAATTCAAAATCTTTAACAGGATGTTCGATTAATTGACGAGTTTCTATTTCGGTTAAATCGCCAAGATATATGAGAATCATATTATTAGCAAGACTTGGCCAACGATTAAATTCTTCCATTCGTTGTGAAGTAATAACAATCTGAAAGTTTTCACGATGTTGCATCCAATGTCGCATGGCATCCAATATATCTTTACTATAATCAGATTTATTTTCACGAATAACTTCATCTAATTTAGCAAATTCATCGAACATTAATAACAAAGTTTTTGAGCCAAGTATTTCTTGAACTTTATCCAGCCATTTATCAAAATCTTTGTAAGGTCTATCATCTAATTTTGTTAAAGATAAAGTAGGTAAAGTTAGATCATAATGCCTTTTAGCAGCTTGTTTCATTTCTTCTGCTATTTGGTAAAAAAATTCTTTTACATTATTGCCAATGGAAGCTGCTCCTTGCAAATCAACTAATAAAGCAACTACTTTATCCGGTTCGTTAAGCAACTTTTTTAAATTCATTAATAGGGAAGTTTTACCAATACGGTAGATACCTTGAAGGAAGACTGAGGCATGTTGTTTAAATAACAAATCTTGCAATTCATTAATAATGTCTGTTCTACCAACAAAATTTGTTTGTGTTGAACTCAGAGGACTAGCAAAGATATAAGGATTGTCAATTTGTTTAAGTTCTTTGATCTCTTTATGCAAGCTTTCTTTATGTTGTGAAACTATTTGATACCATGTTTCAGCAACAACTTTAAAATTATTCTGTTCTATCTCTCTTAAAATTAAGCTATTAATACTATTTTCTACATTTGTTAATGCTAAAATTTGGTTGTAAATTGTAAATTGTTGACATGCCTCGTTAAGTTCCTTGCTTATATTTTTAAATCTATTGCCATCTCGTGTAATTGCTTCAAAATTTTTATATAAATCAGTAATATCATCTATTTCAGTACATTTTTTTAACAAACTAACATCAATAGCCCATTTTTGATGGCGGTTATTTTGCAAAAATTGTAATGCTTTCTTAGCTTCTTTAGGGTTTCTTTCCATTACCAATAAAATATGTTCAACTAATCCTGTTTGTTTAATCCATTGTAATTCATCCCAAAAAGCAGCATGATAATGTAACAAGCTAGGCTTGTTTGAATTTAAATTTTTCTTATCAATAAGATAGATTAAAGTATGCCAGATTGAGATAAAAGGAAAAAGAACTATACCTCTCCACCATGAAAATGATAAGCCTAATAATGAAGCAACAAAGCCAGCTATTACAAAAGGTACTATATCTGAAATTAAATTAGTAGATTCAGTATCTATTCCAAATAATAATCCACTCAAAAATCCCCAAATAAAACTAATCGCTAGTGTAGAAGAAAACACGCTGTAAGCAATTAAAATTTTGTCATCTTTATTAATTTTACGAGTAATAAATAAGTAAGGAATTGATATACAAGCTCCAACAAAAATACCATAAACAATACCTTTAGCTAAACCTCCTGAAAAACCTTGTTTAGTGAAAGTAAATAAAATATATATAATAATAACAATACCAACAGCTATAAGAGTTTTATAATCCTTTTTAATACAACATAAAAAAACAGCTATCATACTTAATAACGTTAGTACCGCAATGGCAATAGGTGTTTCAGTTAATCCGATAATTAAAAATGGAATACCTACTAAACCTATAACACCTATGAGACCGATAAAAAAGCCAATAAAAATTTTTGAGAATAAACCTGATCGTGAAAGTGAATCATTAGTTAGAGCTATTTCTCTTTCAATATAAAGTGTTATAATAATGTTGCTAATTATACCAACCATCAGACACCATACAATAAGACTAGTGTAATTCAATTCTGTTTGGTAAAAGAAAACTCCCCCAACAATAGCAAAAAGTACACTACTTGCTACACCAACAATAGCACTATTAACAGTACCAAAAGCTATACTACCAGCTAAACTAAATCCAAAACTTCCAGCAATAACATACCATAAGTTAATATCATAATTTATAATTGTTGTTTCTCTTATTGATTCTAAAAAAAATAAAATTCCTCCAATAATAAAAACTGACAAAATAGGCAATATGATATAACCTTGTATAAAAATGCTTCCTAAACCATATTTTTTCCAGTCCGAAAAGTTTAATTCTGTGAGACAAAAATCACAATGTACATCATTTTTTCCACAATAGTCACGCCATGCGGAAGGTTTAAAAAATATCCAATAAAGTAGTTGAAAACTACCGAAAAATAAGTTATTCCATTGTACAGATGAAGTTTCTCCAGTGTCCTTGTTATTCATGATTCAATCCACTTTTAATTTTGTTAATTTCTTTTTTTGCTTCTGATTGCCAATTAGTTCCATTTTTTGCTTGAAGACATCTTTGGCAAAGTATCTGTAATATGTATGGTTTTAACTGACTTTGTTCAAGTATAAATTTAACATCATTTTCTGAAAATGGCTCTGGAGAATTTGCAATTAATCTTTTAGCTTCTTGTTCAGTAAATATTCTTAGTTCTTCAGTATGACTGAATACATTAAAAAAAGGCGAGGATGTTTTTGTTTCCTTAGCTAATTCAGTTGGATGTTGATGAGATGCTAAAACAAACCCTAAACATTGTGGGTCTAACTTAGTAGTTGCAATAGCTCGTAAACCTTCCCAAAATTCATTATCAAATTTATCTGAATGGCGTTCTAAAACCACTCCAATTTCATCCATCAAAATAACAGTTGGTTTAACTAAATGGTCACTAACAATCTGACCAAATCCAAGCAAAGGATTTTCTTCATGCAAGGATAAATCTAGGGATTCAGCTTTCTCAAGCTTCATTTTAAGCAAAATATATTCCAGTAATTTTTTTGGACTGTGATATTCCACATCCTGAAAATTTACGTAAATAAAACAATATTTTTCTGAATTATACAAATAATCAGTTTTTTGTTCTTTCCTAAAATGATAGTCATTTGGATTATCAACCATATCCTTTAAATGTAATAATAAAGAAGTTTTTCCTATCCGCTTCTCACCATAAATAGCTGCATTTTGCATAGGAAAAGATTTCCATAAATTAAACAAATTCTGAATTATTTCTTCTCTATCAAAAAAATTTCCATACCTAACTGGAGGACCAGCAATGAAAATAGATTGATTTTGATTAAATTCTTGGGATAGTTTTTGGCGTTCTTCTGAGGTTAATGGTGAGTTTTTCTTAAACTTGTTTGGTACTTTATCTTTCAAATTCTTAATAGTATCTTTGGATTTTATATATTTATTTCTTACACCTTTTACAAATTTTGCATTTTTATGTTTTTCATATAAATCTAAAGCGACAGGTATTGCAGAAATAATATTCGCAATAATTGCAATAAATCCAATAATAGCAATAATTCCTATAATGATGGCAATAATGCCTCCAATTATCCAAATAATCAGGTCAATCATTTTTTCTCCAAAAACAAATAATTAAAATGCGTTTGACAAAGTTTTTGCAAAATATAAGGTTTGTATTCACTCTCATCTAAAATAGACCGAACATCAACATCAGAAAATGGTTTAGGTGAACTTGCAATTAATTCTCTGGCTTCTACTTCAGTAAATTTTTTTAATTCAATAACATTACTAAATATATCAATAAACGGCGAACCACCTTCAGATATTAATTCTCCCAATTCATTTGGATTTTTATTAGAAGCCAAAACAAATCCCAAACATTGTGGCTCCAATTTAGTTGTTGCAATAGCTCGTAATCCATCCCAAAAATTATGAGAAAACTCTTCAGAATGATGTTCCAATAAAATCCCAATTTCATCCATCAAAATAACAGTTGGCCTAACCAAATGATTACTTAAAATCCTACCAAAGTCAAGCAAAGGATTATCTTCAGATAAAACAAAATCCAACCCCTCCGCCTTTTCCAACCTCATGTTCCGCAAAATATACTCAAGCAATCTCTTCTGACTATGAAACTCCACATCCTGAAAATCCACATAAATAAAACAATACTGCTCAGAATTTGGTAACCAATCTGTTTTCTGCCCCTTCCTTAAACGTGAATCATCAGGATTATCAACCACATCCTTCAAATACCGCAACAAAGAAGTCTTTCCTATCCGCTTCTCACCATAAATAGCCACATTCTGCATAGGAAAACCTTTCCATAAATTAAACAAACTCTGAATTATCTCCTCCCTACCAAAGAAATGACCATACCTAACCGGAGGACCAACCACAAAAGGAGAATTATCTTGCTCAAAATCTTTGGATAGTTTTTGGCGTTCTTCTGAGGTCAAGGCTGAATTATATTCTACCTTTTTATTATCAGAGTTGTTAAGTTGATGATTGGTTTTCTTCCATGCCTCTTTGAAAGTATCCCAAATTAATAGGCTAGTTACTACAGCAAGCAATATAAATAAAAAGTTTTCCATAAAATATCCAGTTATTAAGTTACTTCATTTAGTTTAATATATTCAGCAATTTTTTATTTATAAATTTTTCTCTTTTTGCTGTTTTTCTGCATTAAATAACTTCATTTTTATATTAACAGCATATACACAAGTAGATAGTAAAATCAAAAATTCCATATTACGTAAAAAATCATAATGTATATTATCCATTTTTTCACTTTTAATCATAAAAAATATAGATATACAACAAACAAGTAAAATAGCTGGTATAAAGACAAAATTAATACCAACAATTGATTTTGAGAAATCAGCACTTCTCAATAAAAAGTAATCTATAGTTAAAGAAGCTACAATAGCAGTAGAAAAAAATAATATAGCACCGCTTTTTATCATTTTTTCTACTTCATCATCAAAACATACATCCTGTAAAATATTACTTTCTAAAAATAAGGTAATCCATAACTGTAATAATCCAAATACTAAAGTAAGAAAAATCCAAAATATACTTTTGAGTATTTTATGCTCAAAAACTTTGTCAAATTTAATTTCCCAAAAAAATTCTTTTGTAGTTCTTATTCTACACATAGTAACTTTTTTAAAGTTAGACCATAATATTTTAAATCTATTCATAATCTAAATTATCCTTCATTTCTAACAAAATTTATAATAATCCTCCAAAAGCCACTAGAAGTCAAATAGATAATTATTCATCGTTGCGAGACATGGAGAATCGAAGCCGAAGTCGAGTAGTTCGTAACTTGCATGAGAGTTCAAAAATTTGAAGAAATAGTTCAGCGGAACTGCTGTTGTGCGGAGTCGCCCGATAAGATCGGACGTGTCGGGGTAAGTATAACCTGTTTCGCTGAAAAATTGATTAGTTCACGGAATATGGATGTTCCGTGGACATCATGAAATTTCTGCGAAACCCATTAACTTTTCAATATTAAATTTGGCTTTATCAACTTCTACTTTTTTAACACTAATTTTCGTTACAAGTCCAATAGCTAAATATTGCCCCATAGTTATCTTGTTTTAGTTAATAAATATATTAGGTTAGCGAAGCAACGTAATCAGATATGACCTTCAACTTTATATTTTATCAACAGTTTGAATTTGATTTATTTTTTCTTGAACCCATAAATTTAACAATTCACTTCCGCTAATTCCACGCCGTGTAGCTATTTGTTTAATTTTTAAGGAAAGTTGATTATCTAAAAAAAAGTATCTTTGTTGAGATTTTATATCCACTTCAAATTCTGCGTCTGTTTGTTCTCCAAATTCAGTAGCATCATGTGTGTCCCAAAATTCTCCAATATCTTCATAGTTACTCGCATAAGAAACTGATGTTTTATTTGACATATTTTTTCCTTTCTTTGTCTGACATATCTCTTGCTGAAACAACAATGGCTCGTTTGTCCTGTGTATAGACGAAAAAAACACTTAAAAAACGTCCTGCATTGGTTTGGCCAAAAGCAGAATATACATCTTCTCCAGATTTATGTCCTGCCTCTTTACGTTTAAATATAGGACGGTTTTCTAGTACTTCAATAACTTCATATTCTTCAACATTATGTTTCCATATAAGTTTATCTACAATATCTTCAAGCCATATTATTTTGTTTATTTTCAAATTTTCTCCTTTTACTCAGGAACCATTTAACAGCTTGCATCAACGACCAATGTTTTCATGGCCGACCTTCTTGATGAGTTTCGCAGAAATTTCATGATGTCCACGGAACGTCCATATTCCGTGAACTAATCAATTTTTCAGCTAAACAGCGTATTGTTGCCCTGACACGTCCGGTCTCATCGGGCGACTCCGCACAAAGCAGCTCCGTCCCACCAACTCCCCCACAACGTTACACGGTGAGCTTGTTCAAAATTTCAAGAAATGCCGCTCCGCTTAAACTATTTCTTCAAATTTAAGAACTCTCACGCAAGTCGCAGACTACTCGACTTCAGCTTCGCCTCTCCATGTCTTGCAGCGCCGGTTTCGCTGAAAAATTGATTAGTTCACGGAATATGGACGTTCCGTGGATATCATGAAATTTCTGCGAAACCCAACTCAATTATTTGAAATGTTATAAAAAAATTTACCTTCTAAATCCTTTGTTTAAAACGTTGCCAATTATCTGGATTACGTGTTTCCTCATGATGCCATAAATGCAAAACTGGTATAGCAAATCGACCGTTCTTACGCCGTATTCCACTTTTTAATAGACGTACAGCTAAATCGGCATCTTCATGTCCCCAACCTTGAAATTTTTCATCAAAACCATTAATTTGATTGAAATCTTTTTTCCAAACTCCCAGATTACAAGTTTTAACTCCTCGCCAAGTTTGCCGACAGTATTTCCTTATAAAAGGTAATCGGAATAATGGTGATAAACGATTGATATAACCATTTAAATAAGCTGATAACCATTTTTTAATTGGCCAAGTCCAAACCGACATTGTAGATTTAATAACTTGTTGAGTGAATTTTTCATTAAACAAAACACGATTGCCAACAACAAAATAACCTAATTCTGCAAGCTGATTATGTTTAGCAATAAAATCAATTCGAGGAATGCAATCACCATCTAAAAAAACTAAGTAATCACCATTAGCAGCCATAACTGCAAGATTTCTTGCTTTAGCAGCACGAAAACCTTGGTCTTCTTGCCAAACATGTTGTAAATCATAAGGAGTCGATAATTGTTGAATAAATTTAGCAGTTGCTTCAGTTGAGCCATCATCAGCAACTATAACTTCAAAGTCAGTTAATTGTTGTTCTGCTAAAGCATTTAATACTAATATCAGAGCATCTGGACGATTATAAGTTGTTATTATTACGCTTATTTTTGGCATTTTCTTGTAAATACATTAATTTAAGATAACGATAATAAGTACCTTCAGCATTTGATACAGCTAACATAAATCCTTCACGACCATCTAAAAAACCAGCTCGTAATAAATAAGTGCGTATGAAAGCCCACAGCCCATGAAAAATAGCTTTTTTTAGATTAGCTGTTTTACCTTTTTCATAGTGCATTTGAGCATTTGCCGAAGAATAATCATTAACTTTATTTAATACTTCTTCTAATGAAGTGAAAGAGTTATGTTGTATAGAGTTTTTTAATGTACCAACTTTATCAGCAGAAACTTGAACCTTTTCATGCACCAAATCATTGCTGAAATTGGCTTTTTCACGTTGAAATAAGCGGGTAACATAATCAGGAAACCAACCACTATGTTGTATCAATTTTCCACAATAACAAGACAAGCGTGGAATCCGAAAGGCTGGCAAATCAGAATGACTTATCACCTGCTCAATTTCTTGTCGCAACGCTTTTGGTATCTGTTCATCAGCATCAATTGACAATATCCATTTTCCAGTCGCTTGTGCCAAAGCTAAATTTTTCTGATAACCAAATCCCTGCCAATCTTTGTTAATAAATATTTTATCGGTAAATTGTTGACAAATTTTAATTGTGTTATCAGTGCTACCAGAATCAACCACAATAATTTCATCACACCAAGCCACTGATTTAAGGCAATTATATTAATGTTTTTTTCACGTTTTCCCTTGCGACACCCGAATACTTTTTCTCCTTTTGGAGCCCAACCATAATCTCGAATAATATTAGGTTTAATACCAGATTCATCAAGATATATACATT
>JAUCGL010000103.1 GCA_030378105.1 Candidatus Halobeggiatoa sp. HSG11
TATTCAAGTGTGAACCCCGTTGGGGTTGTTTTAACTATCCTGAAAGGATTGAATGTGAATAGCCACCGATGAAATCGGTGGAATATAAAAACTTTCTACGGCAAGCTCAGTTAATAAGTATATATATCTATTTAGGAAAGATGTCTATTGTACCTTTCAATAGTGAAATGGCTTATGAAGCAGGTAGTTTAAAACTATTAACCAAAAATTTTGGATTATCTCTATTTTTACACCATTAAAATTAATTATATTTTAAAAAATAAAATCTATCGTTTCGATAAGTGAATCAAATTTATAACGAAATTTCTTAATATAACATTGTTATGTGAAATCAATGTGTGTTCAATTGGATTGAGTTCTGGTGAATATGCGGGTTGCAAACAATAAATAACATCCAGCTTCCCCAATCATAGATTCGGTTCAATTGACTTGTGGAAAGAAGCATTATCCATAATAATTATTTGTCATGGATTAATAGCTGGTAATAAACATTAATTTTTAGCGTGTTAATTTTTAAATTATTCATGAAATGCAATTATTGTTTAAATTCATTTAAATGATTGATAATTTTATAATTGAATGACTTTTAGTCAATATAGTTTTTTATTAGCTTGATGGTATTAAAAATTAAGATAAAATAAGTAATTGTATTTTTATTATTTACGTTTCAAGAGTATAATTTTATTAATTAAGAGCTTAAAGCTTCTCTATATATATTTTTAACATATAATTTGATTGATAATTCTAATTAATAATTAACAACCAGAGGAAATAATAATGAGCGGTTTCAATATTGGTAATGTGGGTGGTAATGTTTCAATGGATGCTGGTGGAGACATAGTTGGTGGTGATAAAAATACCACAACAACCACTACCACCATAACAATTGGTTTTAAGCAGGACCAAGATAAACAAAAGTTTGTTGGACAGATTGAGGAATTACGTAAGCAACTACGTCAAGTTAAATCAGACATTGAAGATGTCGATGGGATAGATGAGGATGATAAAGATGCTATCATAATGGAGTTAATGCAACAGGTTAAGGCGTTAAAAACTGCTAAAGATATGGCAGAAGAATTGCCTACTAAACAAGAACCTTCACAAGAGAAACGTGATGCGATAGAGGCTCCTTTGAATGGAGTTGATGGTGTGGTGAAAAAAGTAACTGAGATGTTTAATAAAGCTGCTGATATTGGTGATAAAGTTAGGAAAGTTAATAATTTAAAACTAATTTTACCAATTTTAATAAGTGCCAGACATTTGTTTGGTTTACCTTAGGAATGAGGATTTAATAAAGTTCGAAATTAAACCTGCGAGGTTTTAAAAACCTCGTAGGTTTGGGTATTTAAGTTTTGGAAATTATTAAATCCTCATTCCTAAGTTAATGAAGTCCAAATTATTTGGCAATAGCCTCAGCTTTGGATTCCAAAAATTTAACAACTAAGGATTATTTAAAATGTCAACTTATCTTTCTAATTATCAACATGATATTTTCGTGAGCTATGTTTCCGAAGATAATGAACCATATGCCGATACTGGTTGGGTGAATGCATTGGTCGCACGGTTAAAAAATAAGTTGGGGTTAAAACTTGCGACTTATTCATTGTGTTTACCAGAACCTGATAACTCGGAATTCATTGAAAAATTACAAAATTCTGCAACTTTATTACTAATTTTATCCAAAACCTATCTTGCTTCTCCTCGTTGCGATGAATTAAGAACTTTTTTAAATCAAGTTGGTAAAAGTTCTGGTCGGATATTTGTTGTTGAACGGGAAACTATTATTGATCGTCCTCCAGAAATCCAAGGTTTACCTATTTATCAATTTTGGACTATGGATGCTGCCGGACAGTTATATGGTTTAATGCCCAGTCCTGAAGACCAAATTTATCACCAGAAAGTTGATGATTTAACTGTACAACTGGTTGAAAAACTTAAGCATATGTACAATTCAAGCCAACAAGGTGGTATTAATGTTGGTGATGTTGGTGGCGATGTGAATATGCAAGCTGATGGTGATATTGTGGCTGGTAATAAAATTGTGCAGCAAACTATTATCCAAGCTGATGGGTCACGAGCAACAGTTTTTTTGGCTGAAGTAACTGATGATTTGCAAGAACATAGAAATACTGTTAAGCGTTATCTGGAACAACAGCAAATTCAGGTATTACCTGAGAGTTTATACTTTTTTGCTGGGGCCAATGCTGCCGAGCAGTTACAGCAAGCTATAGAAACAGATTTACAAAAATCGGCTGTATTTATGCAAATTCTTAGTTCTTCTATTCCTCAACGTCCACCAGGTATGAGTACTCCACAATTACAACATGGTTCTGCTTTGGCGATTGCCGATTTACCAATTTTACAATGGCGTGATGCTAAGTTAGATTTAACTGCAATAACTAATCCGGTTCTGAAAGATTTTTTAGATGCTACAACGGTTAGCACTTCAAGTTTGGAGGAGTTTAAGCTTGATATAATGCGTAAATTGGAAGGTATCGAAGCACAACGTGAAGCTGATAAACGGCGTGCAGCTAAACCAAATTCTTCAACGGTAACTGGTGATATTAATGATAATTTGATTTTTATTAATACCACGATGGAGGATCAGGAGTTGGGTGAAGAAATAGGGGATTTACTTGATGAGCATGGTTTAAGCTACTGTCTACCTTTGTTAGAGGAAGACATAAGTCCGGCAGAAAAACGGCAGGATTTGGAAGAGAATCTGCTTGATTGTGATGGGATTATTATGCCGTATGACCCTAAGTTGGTGAAATGGCTTAGGGAGCAATTGCGTTATTGTCGGCGGTTACAAGGTAAACGTGAACAGCCTTTAAAAAGCATTGGGGTATTTAATACAACGGATAAAAAACCATCTTTAGGAATGAAGTTGCCTAATATGTGTGTTCTGGATTGTACTGATTTAAATGATGATGTTTGTTTAGGTAGTTTTATTAAAACTTTGACTTCCGGTGACTCATGAACCACGAATTCCCCTACCCCGGTTTACGTCCGTTTGAACGAGATGAAACCGATATATTTTTTGGCCGTGAAGACCATACCGACCAATTGTTGGAAAAACTTGGCTATGTCCGTTTTTTAGCGGTTGTTGGCCCTTCTGGATGTGGTAAATCATCGCTGGTACGAACTGGCCTATTGGCTGGTTTGGAAGGTGGTTTATTGACCAGTGCTGGTGTTCATTGGCGGATAGCGGAGATGCGACCCGGTAATCATCCGTTTGCTAATTTAGCTGAAGCTTTGATGGATAAATCGGCTTTAAACGATGATTACATCAAACATTTTGCTAATAAGGCAGAAGCTGTTGCATCTTTACAAGCTACTTTGCAGCGTGGGCCATTAAGTCTGGTTGAAACTTGGCAGGATTTACAATTTCCGGCCGGTACTCGCTTGTTGTTGCTAGTTGACCAGTTTGAGGAGCTGTTTCGTTATTATTTGCAAGGTGAAGTTGAGGAAACGGCTGCTTTTGTTGCTTTGCTTTTGGCTAGTTATCAGAATCCTGATATTTATGTAATTATCACTATGCGGTCGGATTTTATTGGGGATTGTGCAGCTTTTTATGGTTTGCCGGAGGCAGTGAATGAAGGGCTGTATTTAACTCCACGTTTGAATCGGGAGCAGTTGAGTGATGCGATAGCTTTGCCAGCTACGGTATTTGGTGGTGAAATTGAAGAGGGTTTGATTAATCGTTTAATTAATGATGCTGGAAATGATCCTGACCAATTGCCGATTGTGCAACATGCGTTGATGCGAATGTGGACGGTGCGAGAATGTGAGGAGTGTTTATTAACCCCGGTTCATTATGAGCAGATTGGTGGTTTCAAGAAGGCATTATCTAATCATGCTGATATGGCTTATGAAGAATTGACTTCTGAGCAACAGAGAATTGCTGAAATTTTATTTCGTAATTTGTCGGAACGTGATAGTAGTAAACGGGATACTCGAAGACCAACTAAGTTGAGTGAGATTGCTAGGTTGGCTGAGGTGGATTGGCTGGATGTTGTGCCAGTGGTTGAGGTGTTTCGGCAGGAAGGACGGAATTTTTTGGTGCCAGCAGTGGGTCAGGTTTTAACTCCTGATAGTGTGTTGGATATAAGTCATGAAAGCTTGATTCGACAGTGGCAACGAATGCAAGATTGGTTGAATAAGGAAGCAGAATCTGCGGAGCTTTATTTACGAATTGAGGAGACGGCTAGGCGTTGGAAAAAAAATAAGGCAGCGTTGTGGCGTTCGCCTGAGTTGGAACATGCTTTGGCATGGCGTGAGCAATCTCAACCGACTGAACAGTGGGCTGGACGTTATGGGTCGGATTTTGGTTTGGCAATGGAGTTTTTGCAGGAGAGTGAGGAAGAACAGTATCGGGAAGCTAAGGCGATTAAGAAACGGCGGCGAATAACTTTTGCTTCAATGGCTGGTGGTTTGATTGTAGCTGTTATTTTGACAGTTTTTTCTTTGATCCAAATGAATGAGGCTAAAGAGCAAACTAAAACTGCGTTACTGGAAAAACTAGGAGTACAATCTATTCTTGCTACCCAACTTCCAAGTATTAGTAATGGTTCTTATGAACATGCTGTATTACTAGCTATCCAAGCTTTTAAGGAAAAGGACAATAAAGTGACTCGTGGTAATTTATTACGAGTATTTCAAACTAAAAAGCAGCAAAAAGTTTTTTTATATGGACATTCTGCTCTTGTTATGAGCATAGCTTTCAGTCCCGATGGCAAAACTCTTGCTTCGGCAAGTTGGGATAAAACTGTGCGCTTGTGGGATTTTCAAACGCAAAAGCCGCTCGGTGAACCTTTAACTGGGCATACTGAAAAAGTTTACAGTGTATCCTTCAGCCCCGATGGCAAAACCCTTGCTTCGGCTAGTGCTGATAATACCATACGCTTGTGGGACTTAAAAACGCAAAAACCGCTTGGTGAACCTTTAACTGGGCATACTGGAAGGGTTAATAGTGTGTCCTTCAGTCCCGATGGTAAAACTCTTGCTTCAGCTAGTGCTGATAACACCATACGCTTGTGGGACTTAAAAACGCAAAAACCGCTCGGCAGCCCTTTATTAGGGTATTCTAACTATGTTTTAAGCGTGGTCTTCAGCCTCAATGGAAAAACTCTTGCTTCGATAGGTTATGATAAAACCATACGCTTGTGGGACTTAAAAACGCAAAAACTACTTGGTGAACCCTTAACTGGACATTCTGATTTTGTTATGAGCGTAGCTTTTAGTCCCAATGGTAAAACACTAGCTTCAGCAAGTGATGATAATACCATACGCTTATGGGACTTAAAAACGCAAAAACCGCTTGGTGAACCTTTAACTGGACATTCTTCTGGTGTTTCGAGTGTGGCTTTCAGCCCCGATGGCAAAACCCTTGCTTCGGCAAGTAAAGATAAAACTGTACGCTTGTGGAACTTAAAAACACAAATCAGCGAACCCTTAACTGGACACTCTGATATGGTTAAGAGCGTGGCTTTTAGTCCAGATGGCAAAACCCTTGCTTCAGCAGGCGACAAAACAGTGCGTTTGTGGTACTTAAAAAAACAACAGTTTGGCAAACCTTTAACTGGACATTCTGAAACTGTCCATAGCGTAGCCTTTAATCCTGATGGCCAAATTTTAGCTTCAGCAGGTGATGATAAAACTATACGTTTATGGAACATCAAAACAAAACAGCTACTTGGCGAACCTTTAACTGGGCATTCTTCTTTTATTAAGAGCATAGCCTTCAGTCCTGATGGCCGAACTTTAGCTTCTGGTAGTGGAGATAAAATTATACGTTTATGGGATATAAAAACACAACAACCACTCGGCAGCCCTTTATTAGGGCATTCTAACTATGTTTGGAGCATAGCTTTCAGTCCTGATGGCCGAACTTTAGCTTCTGGTAGTGGAGATAAAACTGTACGCTTATGGGATATAAAAACACGACAACCAATCGGCAAGCCTTTATTAGGACATTCTAACTATGTTTGGAGCATAGCTTTCAGTCCTAATGGCCGAACTTTAGCTTCTGGTAGTGGAGATAAAACTGTTCGCTTATGGAACATCAAAACACAACGAGTACTCGGTAAAGCTTTAACTGGACATACCGGCGTTGTTAGGGCTGTAACCTTTAGTCCCGATGGTAAAACTTTAGCTTCGGCAGGTTTTGATAGAACAGTACGCTTGTGGAATATCCAAACTCAAGAGCCAATAGGTAAGCCTTTAATCGGACATTCTGAAGGTGTTACGAGTATAGCTTTCAGTCCTGACAGCCAAACTTTAGCTTCGGTAGGTCACGATAGAACAGTACGCTTATGGGATATTAAAACGCAACAGCTACTCGGTGAGCCTTTAACTGGACATTCAGGTTTTGTTTATAGTGTATCCTTCAGTCCTGATGGTAAAACTCTTGCTTCGGGTAGCTGGGATAAAACTGTACGCTTATGGGATATTAATCTTAAATCATGGCTAAAACAAATATGTACCATTGCTAACCGTAATCTCAGCCATAAAGAATGGCGTGAATATATGGGAGACCGTCCGCATGAAAAAACTTGTCCAGATTTACCTACGGATACGTTAGGGGCAATTGATTTAGTTAAAGAAGGAGAAACACTAGCTAAAAAAGGAAAAATAAAAGAAGCAATTGATAAGTTTAAACAAGCAGCGAAATGGGATGTTAATATTGTTCAGTTTGAACTTGAAACCAGAGCTAAACAATTTTTTGCCAGAGGGTTAGTTGAACAAGGTGAAAAGTTAGCTGAAAAAGGGGAAATTGAAGCAGCTATTTCCAAGTTTAAAGAAGCTCAAATCTCAGATTCCAACTTAACTTTTGATTCAAAAATCAAAGCTAAACAATTTTTTGCTCTGAAATTAGTTAAACAAGGAAAAGAATTAGCTAAAGAGGGAGAAATTACTGAGGCTATTAGCAAATATAAACAAGCCCAACGGGTAGATTCTGATGTAGAAATTTCTGCTTATAATTGGTATACACTTTGTTGGAATGGCAGTTTATATGGACATGCTTCCAAAGTGATGGAATACTGTGAAAAAGCAGTAAAATTAGCCACTGCTGAACAACAATTAGCTCGCCATAAACTATATCGTGGTTTAGCAAGAGCATTAACCGGTAATATTCAGAATGCAATTGAAGATTTTAAATTTTATATTGAGAAAAGAGAAGAGCATGAAGAATGGAAGTCAAGAGTGCAAGGCTGGCTTGATGCTCTACAAAAAGGTGAAAATCCGTTCACTGAGGAGGTTTTGGAGGGACTGCGTTAATTAATTGTCTGAATCAGAATTCCCAGAATTTGGGTTCTCGAATCTGCCTACAATTTTTCAAGAACTGAAATTATAGAAGCAATAAATGATATTTTACTTATGCCAATTTTTGCTTTTGAAAATAAACAAGCCATACAAGAATTTATAATTTCTGCTAAAGAAAACAAATATGATCTTTCAGACCTTTTAATCGCTTATTCAGCTAAAAATAAAGGATGTGAAAAAATTATTACCTTTGATAAAAAAGCATCTAAATTCAGGTTATTCGAATTAATTAAGTAACTCAAGTAAGGAGTTAAGTAATGAAAGACCCAAAAGCCATATATTACGGCAAAGTTATTAGATTGTATGATATTAACCAAACTTATACTGAAACTGGAGTTTCGGATTTGGAAGCATGATTCTGATACATTTTGTTTGAATTCCAACTTAAGTAGCTAAGAATAAAAAGTAACTAATGAACCACGAATTTCCCTACCCCGGTTTATAGCATTTACCGATTGGATGGACCATAGTTATATTAAGCAAGAATCTGATATTTTTATAGATTTTAATTAATAATTAAGAATTGCTATAGTAACATTTCTATATTTTTACACCATTAAAATTAATTAGGTTCTGAAAAAATCTATTGTTTCGATAAGTGAATCAAACTTATGACAAAACTGCTTAATGCAATGTTGTTAAGGAAGCCCATTTGTGTTCAATTGGATTGAGTTCTGGTGAATATGAAGATTGCAAACAATAGATAACATCCTGTCTCACCAATTAAAACTTCAGTTTCAGCCGTTTTCCTTAGGGACAGTTTTCTGATTGATTAAGTTTTTCCATTATGCTATTTTAGACTGTTAATTCTACAACTTGTTACATTATAAGTTAAATGATTGATTTTATTGAATTCACTTGTTTTGGTGATTTTTTATAAATCAATTAGTTACGTTAAATCTAATAAAGTAGAATTAATTAACATTTTGCTAACTTTAATTTTACAAGGTTTATTTAGTTCCCTCGAAACTAATAGTTAATATTATCTGTCGCTTAACAAGCGATACTTTCTTTAAACTTAATAAGGTAAAACTTATGAAAAAGCTTAAAGCGTGTATTATTTCTGCTACATTGGGATTAACGATGACCGCCATCCCAACCTATGCAGAAAGTTTGCCTGATTTAAAAATTGATAAGGCTAAGGCTGAATTAGGTAAACGGTTATTCTTTGATCCAAGATTATCCGGTGATGGTGCAATTTCTTGTGCTACTTGTCATCAACCAGAGAACGGCTTTAGTTCCAAGGAAGCCTTATCTCCGGGTTATCCGGGTAATGGTCATTTCCGCAATGCTCCAACAGTCATCAATGCCGCTCATAAAAAAGTATGGATGCACGATGGCCGCATAGGAACCAACCTAAACGATGTAACTCGTGGCATGATTACAGAAGATTACATCATGAATATGGATATGCGGATAATGCAAGAACGCATTAAGCAAGACCCAGTTTATATCAAAATGTTTGAAGATGCTGGTTATGGTGAGCCTTCCAATGGTAAAGTGCGGAAAGCTATTCCTGAATATTTACAAACCTTGACTTCTCGCAATGCTCCTTTTGATAAAGGAAAAATGTCGAAGAATGCCAAGAAAGGTCTCAAATTGTTTAAAGGTAAGGCTAATTGTATCGCTTGCCATAGCGGTCCATTGTTTTCAGATGGTTTATCACATAATACCGGCGTACCCGAAAATTTGGATATATTTCTTAATCCAATGAATCATCAAGCTTTCATAGCTTATAACATGTTTATGGGTAACGAAAATTACATGAATCTGAAGCGTGATCCCGGAACTCATGTACAAACTCATAAAGCTGATGGTAGCGATATGGGTAAATTTATGACTCCATCTTTACGAGAAGTGAAATATACTGCTCCATACATGCACAATGGTATGTTAGCTAGTTTACAAGACGTTGTAGCTTTCTACAATGCTGGCGGTGGGAAAGATAGCAATAAAGACCCATTGTTAAAACCACTAGATTTGAGTAAAAAAGAACAAAAACAACTAGTAGCTTTCTTAGAAGCCTTGTCTGGTGATCCTTTGACTTCCAAAGATCATGTTTGGAAAGAGAAATTTCCAGAAGAATACGAAGCCATCGCTGATTGGCGTAACGTTCGTAATTAATAGGAGCAAGTTATGTTAAGATATACTAAAATTGCTGGATTAGCCATAGTTTTGGCAGTTAATTATCAAGCTGTAGCTGAAGAAGCTAAAGAGGAAGCAAAAATATTTCCACCGTTAGCACCATTAGGCGAACCTCCAGTACCACCTGATAATAAACAATCAGATGCCAAAGTCGAACTAGGCAAAATATTATTTTTTGACCCTCGTATTGGTGGGGATACTTCAACTGCTTGTTCTACCTGCCATGAACCAAGTCAAGGTTGGGCATTTAGTGATGATTTATCTAAAGGTTATCCCGGCACTGTCCATTGGCGGAATAGTCAAACTGTTATTAATTCAGCTTACTATAGTAAATTGTTTTGGGCTGGTTCAGCTTTATCTTTGGAAAAACAAGCTCCTTCTGCCGCAAAAGGTGGGGTTGCTGGTAATGGCGAAAATGATTTGATGGAAGCTCGATTAGCTTTAATTCCAGAATATCGTAAACGTTTCAATGAAATATTTGGAACTGAATGGCCATTAATTGGTGATGCTTGGAGAGCAATAGCTGCTTTTGAACGTACTTTAATACAACGTGATACGCCACTTGATAAATATTTAATGGGTGATAAATCATCATTGAATGACCAACAAATAAAAGGTATGGATATATTCACTGGTAAAGGAGGTTGTATTCAGTGCCATAACGGAGCATTAGCTACTGATGAACATTATTACAATATTGGAGTTCCACCATCTAAACGTTGGGAAGAAGATGGTTTAGCTCAAATAACCTTCCGTTTTGAAATGTATGCTAAAGGTTCTAACGAAGAATTATATCGTTCTGCCAAAGCTGACCCGGGCTTATATTTCCGTTCTAAGAATAAATGGGATAAGGGTAAATTCCGAGTTCCTTCCTTACGTTATACTGCACATACCGCACCTTACATGCACAATGGTGCTTTCTATACTATGGAAGAAGTTGTTGACTTTTATGATAGAGGTGGAGTTGACGAAGAAGGTCGGACTACTGGTTGGCCTGATAATAAAAGTCCACTTATCAAACCATTGGGTTTAACTGATTCCGAGAAAGAAGACTTGCTTGCTTTCATTGAGGCATTTTCTGGCGATGAAGTTACCATAGAAGAACCAACCTTACCTAAATATGCTCCTTTATTCACCAAAGCTGAACTAGAAGCGTTGGAAAAATAATTATTAATAGGAATGACGCAGAGCATCATGGCATATATTCCCACGCAGAGCATGGGAACAAGAATATATATGTAGGTTGGGTTAGCAAAGCGTAACCCGACATTCCTTTAAATAATTAAAAAAACACAGGATTTTAAATTATGACAACTAATAAAGAATCTGCGGTTGAACATAAAAAATGTATGTTGAATCGTAGAGAGTTTTTACTATATAGTGGAGCTAGTGCTGCTGCTGTTAGTACAGTTACTCTATTTTCTGGTACTGCTCAGGCTCGGGAAGCACGGGTGGTTGCTTATCCACGTAAGTTAATTACTAGATTAAGTGAATTGCAAGATAATATACCAGTTGATTTTAAATATCCAGATGACGGTAAAAATTCTGAATGTATGCTGGTTAAAATGGGCGGTGTAGAAGCTGGTGGTGGTATTGGACCACAAAAAGATATAGTGGCATTCAGCTATCTTTGTACTCATCAAGGTGGGCCTTTACAATCAACCTATAAAGTAACAGATGATCAACGTACTTTGGGTCAATGTCCGTTCCATTTATCCGTGTATGATTTACGGCGACATGGAATTATTGTATCTGGACAGGCTTACCAAAGTTTGCCTCAAGTTATGTTAGAGCTGGATGGTGATAATATTTATGCTGCTGGCTTAATGGGCTTGTTGTTTGGTCGTAATCAAAATTTGATGGAGGCTTAATATGTCAACTAATTATTATTTACCAGAAGATCAGGCTCCATTACCACCTAAACATGCTGAAGTTTTAACAACTTGCTGTGATTACTGCATTGTTGCTTGTGCGTATAAAGTTTATCGCTGGCCAATTGGTTCTGGTAATGGCGGTACTAAAGCTAATGAAAATGCGTTTGGAATTGAGTTTCCAAGTAGTCCATTAGAAGATTGGGTTGCACCAGCTCAACATAATGTTGTGATGCACAAGGGCATTCCGCATAATGTGGTGATTACCCCAAATAAGGAAGCTATCACAGTTAATACTAATGGTGATTCCAGTATGCGTGGCGGTTTGATAGCTCAAAAATGTTACAATCCGAAAACTCCAACCAGAGACCGTTTAACAACTCCACTGGTACGAATGTTTGGAACCTTGCAACCAGTACCTTGGGATTTTGCATTGGAAATTGCGGCGGAAGTGGCGAAGCATGTGATTGCCAAACATGGTGCGAATGCTTATTCCATGAAAACGTTCTCTTATCAGTATATTGAGAATACCTATGCGGTAACAAAATTTGCATTGCGGCATATTAATACTGCTAGTTTCACGTTCCATGATACTCCTTCCGATGTTACTTCAACACCCGGTTTTAGAGATGCAGGTTTTGATAACTTTGGTCCTTCTTATGACGATTGGGCTTCAGCAGAAACTTTGATGTGTTGTGGTACTGACCCATATGAAACTAAGACCATTTTGTTTACCCAACATATAATGAAAGGTATTCAAGCTGGTATGAAAGTTATCATGCTGAATCCACGAGAAACGGCTGGAGTAACTTATGTTAAGAAGATGGGTGGCTTACATTTAGACTTATATCCGGGAACTGACACTGTGTTGTTGGGAGCTATTGCTCGCATCGTAGTGGAAAACGGTTGGGAAGACAAGGAATGGCTTGAGAATTGGGTCAATAACAAGTGGGAATCTGATTCTGGCTTTGGTCAAGGTACTCGTAACACTCCTTGGCAATGGCGTACTACTTGGGGCAAGTTCCAAACTAAAGGTTTTGATGACTATAAGAAGTGGGTTTTATCTCAACCTGAATATGAGTTGGAAGCGGCTGCTGAATTAACTGGGGTGGATGCTACAAAAATTAAGCAAGCTGCTGAATGGATAGCCAAACCTAAAGAAGATGGTACACGGGTGAAAGCTTCATTTGGAATTGAGAAAGGTTTTTACTGGTCAAATAATACTGGTAATACCAATGCTATTTCTTCATTAGCAACTATCTGTGGTGCTGGTGGTCGAGAAGGTCGAGTTGTGGGACGTTTTGGTGGTCATCAACGCGGTGGTAGACGTGGTGGTGGCTTACCTCGCAATAAATCTCCAGAGAAGGTACCGGGTCGAAGAAGGAGAGCTTTGGATACTGACCGTTGGTTAGTTTCTGGGCATACTCGTTTTGCTCATGTTGTTGGTACTACTTGGATTCAGTCTATGTCTGGTTCACAGGGCTTGCAACAGAAATTCCAAGAATTGGTGGTCAATAATCCTAATCAAGTTCGTAGCTATGATAAACAAGAGATTATTGATAGTTTAAAAGCTCGTGCTGATTCTGGTGGTATGGTGGTGATTAATCAGGATATTTACCTGCGTAATCCGATTGGAGCTCAATTTGCTGATATCGTGTTCCCAGCTGCGACTTGGGGTGAAGAAGACTTCATGCGAGCAAATGGTGAACGAAGACTGCGTTTGTATCAAAAATTCTATGATGCTCCGGGTGATGCAAAACCTGATTGGTGGATAATTGCTCAATTGGCTAAGAAAATGGGCTTTGATGGTTTTGATTGGCAGAACTCGAATGATGTTGCAGAGGAATCTTCTCGTTTTAGTCGTGGTGGACGGAAAGCTTACCATATGATTAAAGTTTATGCCCATAAGCATGGCCACACTTTACATGAACAGTTACGCTTGTTGGGTGCAGATGGTATTCAAGGGCCAACTTTTATTAATGATAAGGGTGAGTTGAAAGGTACGAAGCGGTTGCATAATACTGAAATGAATCCAGAAATGGTCAAAGAGCGTTATGGCGAAAATGGCCCTGGTGCTGCGAATATGGTCAATAAGAAGATGACTCATTTCAATAGCCAGACTGGTAAGGTCAATTTGCAAAAGCATCCTTGGAGTTTATTCTCTGACTTCTGGACTTGGCTGAAACCAAAGGAAGAAGAATTGTGGTTTAGTAACGGTCGTATAAATGAGGTGTGGCAGTCTGGATTCGATGATGTGCAACGCCGACCTTATATAACGCAACGTTGGCCTGAGAACTTTTTGGAATTGCATCCAGATGATGCTAAGAAACGTGGAATTGAGTCGGGTGATTATGTGATGATGTATTCGGATCGGGTTGCGGCTCATAAGGATACGATTCTTGGGGTTGGTGGCGATGACTTCCAGTTTTCTAAGTTGATGGAAAATGGTCATATTGAGTTGTCAAAGGCTGCGGTGACTGCGGTTGCTATCGTTACTCCTCATATAAAGAAGGGGGTGATGTATGCAATGTTTATTGATATGCGGCAGCCGACTAATGCTTTATCTGCCCGAGTAGTTGATAATATAAGTGGTAATTACAACTATAAGATGGGTGTTGCGAAGGTGAAGAAGCTGGGTGAATCTCAGTATAAGAAGGAGTTTAGGAGTATGTCGTTTGCTCCAAGGAATATTGCTTAGTTTTTTTCATTAATAATTAACCATTTTTAATTCACAATAGTAGGGTGGGTAATTGGATTATCGTTGCCCACCATTTTGTGTTATGATTTTAAAATTATGACAAAACAAAATAAAAATATTTCTGCGGCAAGTCCTGAATCTGCTCTTGGCTTTAGTTTTCAAGATGTTTATTCATTATATTTACTATTAAAGGATGAACGTAGTGATTTGGAACTATGGATAGAAAGCTTGGATGATATTCATATAAAAGACAAAAATGGTAATTTGACACTTTATCAACTTAAACATAAATCAAACAACTTAAATGATAAAAGTTCAGATTTATGGAACACTATTGGTAATTGGTGCAGGCTTATCAAAGATGGCAATATATCTATTGAGACTACAAGCTTTAAATTGGTTGTAATAACTGAAGTTTTAAACACCCAAGTAGCTTATTCATTATGTAAAAAATATGGAAGTTACAATACAATTATAGCTCATGATGAATTATTAAAAATTGCTAATAAAGATATAGAAAACAAGAGAAATAAACCAAAAAAATCTGAAAAACAAGAAAAAAATATCCAACACCCTGATCTATTTGGATTACCCGAAGAACAAGAAATAAAAGAAACTGACTATGAGTTATTCGCTAAATTGCACTATAATACAAGAGAATTATTAGTTAAGTCAATTGAAGTTATTGATAATGCACCAAATGTAACAACATTAGATGCTCGTATTCCTTCAATGCTATATACAGTGTATCCAGATAATCAAAAAGCTGTTTATAGTGATTTAATGGGGTGGTGGCAAATGAAAATTCGTGAACATTTATCTAATAAATCAGTTAGCCCGTTACCAAAAACAATTCTCACGCTTAAAATTGCTGAGATAAATGAAAAGTATGACAATGGTTTACCATTAGACAATGATTTTAAACATGCAGAATATGAAAAATCAATTGATATTCAAAATGATAATAGAAGATTTGTAATTTATGCTAAAAAAATTATGGATGACGATGATGTCAAATATGTAGTTTTGGACTATTATAGAGCATATAACCAAAGGATTAGTTGGTTAAATAGAAACTTATTATCTACGGATTATTTGAAGGACTACGAGCAAGAACTACAAGATGGATGGAATAGAACTGTTAGAAGAGTTAAGAGAAAAAGCAAGTTTTCATTCAACACAAAAACTGAAAAGCAAACCAAGAAGGATATTGGTATAGATATATACGATGCTACTGAGGAATTGGATATTCGGATTAAAGAAAAAGTTACGGAAAAATATATTATGATGGGAAGCTACCATATTCTAGCTGATGAAGATAGGGTTTGTTGGTATCCAGATGATAAAATGAAAAAAATACTAAATTAAAATGTTACCAAAAAAATCTTGGCAAAATAGACCTTTTGAAATAAGAAATCTCTTGAATCCTTATTTTTGCACGACTTTGATATGGGAATCAGTAGACGGATTTTGTGAAGAGAAAAAAGAAGGCATGAGTTTTTCGTTAGCTTTTCTAATTTTGCCATTTATCTTGCACGATGAAATTAGAGAAAAATTGCCAAATAGAAAAAATACAAAGTTATTGAATTGGATTGAAAAAATCAATAAAGAAACATTTATAAGAATACCGACTTATTGCCATAACTTAGCAGCTTATACAAGAGAATCCGTTATTTTAGGTATTCAACAACAATTATTCTTTATTAATGACAAAGGTTTATTACAATCTTTCAATAATACATTATCAGAACAAAAAGAATTGGAAGAATGTAGAAAAAAAGCACGAAATTTAGGCAAATTACTTGCTACAACATCGCCAGAATTTATTTTTAGAACTTTAGAAATAACACCATAATTATGCGTATTGATTCAATTATCTTATATAACAAAAATGGAGAACAACGAAAGTTGTCATTCAAAGATGGTGTAAATATTATCGCAGGTACTAGAAATACGGGAAAATTTGCGATCATTCCTATCATTGAATATTGTTTAGGCAACTCGGAACTAAATAGTGTTGTAAGGGACAATGTTGCTTTTTATGCAGTAATTTATCAATTTTTTGATAGACAAATTATCGTTGCAAAACCTGAACCTCGTGAAAATAGAATTGTTGAATCAAAAGCTTTTTACAAGGAGGAACAAAATATTATCGTTCCTACGCTTACAGAATTACGTAACAACCTTGATACTAATGATGCGATTGTTAAAAACAAACTTTCTCAACTGTTAGATATTGATTCTTTCTTTTCTATTCAAGATACACTTTTCCTATTGTTTCAAGATAAACAAACAAATGAGTTTCGCAGAAATTTCATGATGTTCCCGGAACGTCCATATTCCGTGAACTAATCAATTTTTCAGCGAAACTGGTTATAATTGCCCTGACACGTCCGGTCTCATCGGGCGACTCCGCACAATGCCGCTCCATCCCACCGACTCCCCCATGACTTAACTGTGAGCTTGTTCAAAATTTCAAGAAATGCGCTCCCGCTTAACTATTTCTTCAAATTTAAGAACTCTCACGCAAGTCGCGGACTACTCGACTTCGGCTTCGCCTCTCCATGTCTCGCAGCGATCGTTTGAATTCTAAGTGACTTGGAGAAATTATTTTAAGCATATTTTCTGGAATATTATTAGGTTGCTCTGGTTCATTTTTTTCAAAACTTAGGTTTCTTATTCATTGTAATATATCTAATACTAACAAAGCGATATTCATAGTTATTAGGATTTAAAAATTTTTTTTGTTCCCAAAATTCTTGTCCTATTGAACGAAAATAAGCAATAACACATTTTGCTCCTTTAAGTTGCTGAATAATTTTTGACTCAAATAATCCCCCACCTTTTTTTAACTCAATAATAATAATTAAATTTTTAGTTCTTTTCTTGATAGTCGTTTGTGTGATAATGACAAAATCTGCACGTTTGCATTCTCCTTTATATTTTTCTTTAATTTTTTTATCCTCTTTTTTGGGACAATTAAAAAACTAAAAGCTCATAAACGCTTCAGCCCTTGGTTTGTTTTTCAACATCAGCCCCAGATAGTTGAGCAATTATTTAAAGGCAGAGCTAAAGCACCTAAAATACAAAAAATGGTAGTCCTCCATAAAGTAGTGATGACTCCAAAAAACCTGCTAGGTCTCAAATACCTAGCAGGTTTAACACTACATATTGGAGGACTACCCAAAAAATTATATGATTTTTACCAATCCAATCATTGGCAGTCATTATTATTAGAGTCATTTTTTGGGACTCGGACATTTAATTTTAAACCAAATGAAAACACAACCACTCGTCAGGTTTTACTGCCTTTTATTGATTTAGTTAATCATAACTTTTATGCTGATAACTTTAAGGTACAACCAAATACCCAAACCCACCAAAATGAAGTTAGTATTATTAATTCAAAGACTCAATCCGATTCAGATGAAACTTTTGTTAATTATAATAATTCTGATACGTTGGACATGTATTTGTTATATAATTATTTCGAACCTCAAGCCCCCTTTGTGCGTTCTATCCCATTGAATATTTCAATACCAACTATTGGCACATTAGAGATTGAGTCTCGTATCGGTTCGTTTTATCAAAATCAACTACCTCCCACCATCGAAGATTTACGGATTGTGATACCGTCTATTTTAAAAAATGAAAACAAAACATTAACTGTTGCACATCTACTAATACCTGGTCCAAATATGCCAAGAGCTTTGCGACGGGTATTAAGATTTTGGTAGTCCTCCAAAAAGTAGTGATGACTCCAAAAAACATGTTAAGTTTCAAATACCTAATCAGGTTTAACACTACATATTGGAGGACTACCAAGATTTTTACTGCAAATTTTAGCACAACATCTTAATAGAACAGTATTATTTGAGCATGTTTTAACTGCCGAACAACAGGTTTTACGAAAAAATATCGCATATTATACAGAAACGGCATCCATGTTGAAGGTTTTGCTAGATAATCCAAGTGTGTCACCAGAAATGATTGTATTATTACAAAATGTCATAAC
>JAUCGL010000104.1 GCA_030378105.1 Candidatus Halobeggiatoa sp. HSG11
TCTGAGTCTGTTAATGGATTGACAAATAACATGTTTTTATGTTCTCTTGTAGTGGATGGTTTGAAATTTTATCTGATTATAGTATATCATATTTTTTGTTAAAATACTTTTGTGTATCTACATATGAATGCTTAATTCTTAATTAAAATCTATAAAAATATCAGATTCTTGCTTAATATAACTGTGGTCCATCCAATCTGGAAATGCTATACCCATTACTCCCTTGAGGCTGGATGATTATACAGTATTTTGGTAGCGTAGTATGACGGTCAATTCTATTGATAATAGTTTTAAATATTTTTCCTTTACTACAACACCTTTCCAAGTCATGGTTTTTGCCCATTTTACGGTAGTTTCTATGGGGAGGGGGAATGAGCAATTACATTCAAAGTTCCATTATCAGGATAAATATGTTCTAAATTATATAGTTTGATAACTGTCCCCATTTTGGCTTGTAGAATTCCGTTCACTAATGTTTCTAGGCTTATTTTGTGATGGAAACGGACTATATTGTAACGCTTTCTGAGGAATTTTTCTCGTTCTATTTCTTGTTCTGGGTCGTAATGTTTATGGTCATCGTAACCGTTACATTCAAGAATAAGCATCAGTTTTTCTACAAAGAAATCAACTCTATATTTGCCGATGGTATAGTTGTGGTGGAATCCAAAACCAGCGAATACTTCTGCTAGAACTTGTTGCCATTCTATTTCTCCTTTGGTATCTGGTTTAACGATACTGCTAATGTTGCCAAAAGCCTGTTTTTTCAGTTCAATACCAACTACTGAATCCATGCCTAATGCTATTTTGCTGACATCTTCTAAGTTGTAACCATTCATACGAGTTGCTTTGCTACCATTGGCTTTGATGGTTTGGTAATCAAGTTTTATGGGTTGGATATCATGTTGATGTTTTTTGAGGAAGCTATTGAGAGTGCTGGTTGGAATATCAAGGAAGTTGGTTATGTCTTTTTTGGTGGCTATTTCATTGTCGAATGAGCAGGTGAAACCGAACTGTTTAACAAGTTCGACATAGTTTTGTTGGGTGGTTTGTTGAATGTTTGGGGATAAGCCACAGGCTTGTTTTATGGCTGTGTCAATCGCAGATTTGATGAGAGCTATTAGTAAAGTAACGGCTCTTTTTCCTATATGAATTTGATTTTTACGAAGAACTCCTTCGGTAAAAGCGGCGGCATAAGTTCTAATAAGAGTTTCAATTGAAGAAGAATCATAAATAACAATTTTCCTACCTTGATATGGACTATTTTTAGCTACAACTTCTACTAAGTTTCCCCCCATGCTCAAACTATTATCAGCAAAAGGTTTAAGCGTTTTTGGTGGCCAGTTTCCCCCCATGGCCTGTAACGTTTTATGATCCATACCTAATAGATCAGCAGTACCACGTTCACTCATAACGGCTGTATTGTTATCTAGGACATATCCATCGCAAATAATTCCGGGAATAAGTTCTACTTTTCCGTAGTATATGGCTTTTGGGTCTTTCATTATTAACTCCTTTGTTATAGTTGAAGTTTAATTATATTCTTGGTTGGGTATTTGTGTCAAGGTGGGGATTTTTTTAAGGAATACCGCAGAGCGATATGGTAGGAATTCCCAACGAGGACGTTGGGAACTAGGGATAGGGAAGGATTAACAGGATTAAAACCTTAATCAATAATAATATTAATGACTTTTGCCTTTATCCTGAAAATCCTATAATCCTGTGAATCCTGATTCTGACAAGAAAATGCTTATTACTACCGTTTTGGTGGTTTGAGGAGATGTCGTAAGGGATTTTTAAGTCTCCTTTTAGATTTAATATAACCAAAAGGAATGAATGGTATAAATACAATTAACATTGTAGTATACACAATTGGAAAATATTGATAATTTTTATAATATGTCCAAAATATCATAATTGACAGTAGAATAACAATTGATCGTGCTTCTTTACTATCTTCATAAAATTCCTTCTGTTGCACTTCAAGAGGAGTAAAGATATTTCTCCAGTCATTAAGTATTGGCGTAGGAATATCTTTATCATTCAAAATACTATTCAATTTCACAAGTTCTTTTTTAGGATATTTTTTTATAATTAAATTAAGAATTTCTTTCCATTTAGTTTGATTGTTTATAACAAGCGGTATAAGAATCCGTGAATCAATATTTGAAACTTTATTAAAATTTATTACATACTTTTCGGGAAGTTGGTCAATAAGATAACCTATTCGTCCAGAAATAATAGGCAAAGAAGAATTATCAGATTCATATTTTTTAAAAGGTTCCCAAACCCATTTAAACCATCCAGCTTTTTGTTGTTCTTTTGTTAATTCATAACCACGCAACGCATTTTCTATTTCTGGTTTAGGTAATAATGTAGCTAAATTCAAAGCTGTACGACTAGCTAAATCATTGTCTTTATGCCAGAGAAAAGGTACGAGAGCAAGGGCAGCTTTTGGTGTACCAATTTCTGTTAGGATGTTGAGTTCGTTGTGCATTTGGTTGTTTTTTAATGTCAGAATCAGGATTTGCAGGATTAAAGGATTAACAGGATTAAAACCTTAATCAATCATAATATTAATGACTTTTGCCTTTATCCTGAAAATCCTATAATCCTGTGAATCCTGATTCTGACAAGAAAATGCTTATTACTACTGTTTTGGTGGTTCGAGGAGGCCGTGTAGGGGATTTTGGGCTTCACGTTCTTTGCGTTTTCCTGTAATAAATAGTAAAACAATAGTTAATGTAGTTGCTAAATAAATTTGTATAGTAAACAAAGAAGAATATAATAATAATGACTTGAACAACGGTAGTATGATACCATACAAAAAAGATGACATTACTAGTATCAGCGTAATCTGTTCTTTTTTTGAATGAAGTTTTTTTATAAACTCAAAAAATATTAAGAAATATGCTAAAACGCATATTATGAATAAAATCAATAATAATACTGCTAATAAAAATAATGTTAATAGTGGTAATAGTGGTGGTATTGATGATGGTGTTAATAAAGAATATGATTCAAAATAATTCAATAATTCAATAATGTAAATTATAATTAATAACGAAAAAATTAGTAATATAGATTTAAGATGCAAACTTTCTTTAAACTTATATTCACTTGGAAGAAAAATATTTTTCCAATCATTAAGTGTTGGCTTAGGAGTATTTTTATCCTCCAAGGTACTTTTGAATTTTACAAATTCTTTTTTAGGATGTTCTTTTACAACAGATTCAAGAATTTTTTTCCATTTAGTTTGATTGTGTATAACAAGTGGTATAATAATTCGTGAGTCAAGATTTGAAACCTTATTACAATTTTTTAAATACTCTTCGGGAAGTTGGTCAATAAGATAACCTATTCGTCCAGCAATAACAGGTAAGGATGAATTATTAGGTTCATATTCATTGAAAGGTTCCCAAACCCATTTAAACCATTCATCTTTTTGTTGTTCTTTTGTTAATTCATAACCACGCAATGCATTTTCTACTTCTAGTTTAGATAATAAAATAGCTAAATTCAAAGTAGCATGACTGGCTAAATCATAGTCTTTATGCCAGAGAAAAGGTACGAGAGCAAGAGCAGCTTTTGGTGTACCAAACTCTCGTAAACAATCCAAATCATCAAGTTTATTAGTCATAATTATTTCCCAAATATCTGAATCAGAATTTGCAGAATTTAAGAATTCACAGAATTAAAACCAATCATAAATGTTTTGACTTTATTCTGAAAATCCTTAAATCCTGAAAATCCTGATTCAGACAATCAAATAGCCCTCTCCAACACCGGCACAGCTATATCCCCCATCCGTATCAAAGCAGCCCGTATTTCAGGTATATCCCTATAACCAGCCAACACCTCTGCCGCCTCATCCAAATTAGTCATCGAAAGAATATTAGCCGTTACCACACGCCTATCATCCTCTGGATCAGCCACAATATCAACCAAATACTCAAAAATAGCTTTCCCCCGATCCGTTGTATTAGAAGCAACCGCCGCAAAAGCTCGTAAAATTTCCTCCTGCTCACCATCCGAACCCAACTGAGACTTAAAATACCCAATAACTTCATCAGCTAACTCAGCACTCACCTGTTGAGCATCAGCAATACACTCAAACGCCACAATACGATTTTCCGCATAAATAGCCCGTATCAAATCCGTACTATCATGATCAAGCCCACACCAAATCTTAACCGCTTCCCTCCAAGTATCCTGATTTGCTGTAAACCGTGTCAACATCCCCTCAACATCATCCCGCAACGCAACCGCCGCAAAAAACTCCTGCAAAGTCAAATGAGCAAATTGATACCGCTCCCCACCATCAATCTTCTGCAACAAACCACTCCGATTAACAATTTCCTCCAACAACGGGTCCGCATCCTTATCAACCAAATTCAAAGTTGGTAACACTTTCCTTGTCTCAGCTAATATTGTCTCCAACTTCATAGTTCGCCAATCACTATCACCATCAACCTTGCCATCTTGATTAAACAAAGCTAAATGTTTTAAAATAGCCAGTTTTTTAGCCACATCATAATGATTATGCTCTCGATGCCACTGTTCCAATAACACATGCGTTGCTTCACTATAAAACTTTGCCCGTGAATGCGGTAACACAAAAGCCGTATCAGTATAAAGATAAGCAATAATAGTCAACAGTAACGGATTACCGGCCAACTGCATAATTCGAGGTCGCTCATGCAAAGTATGAATTAGCTGCTTCACCGACTTACCTGCTGGCATATCTCGTTGCCACGGTTGCAAAAACTGTTGAATTTCATCATCACGAAAACTGTCAATTTCCAATTTCTGCTCAGTTTCATTAACAAATTCATTATGATAAACAGCTTTCCGACAAGTAATAATTGCCCTACAATTAGAATATTTTTTTAGCAACTTGCTAATTTTCTCAACAACAACTTGCCGTCCTTCATAACTCACCTCATCCAAACCATCAAACAACAACATCAAAGTTCCATTTTCCAATCCAATTTCCACAAAATTACGAGCATTAGGAAAATCATTTTGAGCCAATTCTTTAACCAAATCATCCAGTAAATCATCCTGCCGTAAACTCCCAATAGTCAACAAAATAACCACTGGCTGTTTTGGCAAGTCAGTCAATTTTCCTTCCGCATAAGACAACGCAATATGTTTCAATAATGTTGACTTACCCGCACCCGGTTCACCAACCACCATTAAACGCTTATGTTTAGTTATTGCCTGATAAGCATCAATCCGCTCATATTCCTTAGAACTTTTTACCTTGAGAGGTACATAAACCTCGTGCATTTTCAAAGGTCGATTATCCGGCCGAAATGGAACTTTAAACTCACGAAAATTTTTAATCAAAGTTTTACGATAGCGTTTTAAAGCCCATTTACGAAATAATTTATATCCAGAAACTAAACGATAAAACCATTTATGTAAATCGGAAAAAAACTTAATTGCAAAATGATTAACAGTCTCACGGAAAAAGTAAAACAGGATAACAATAAATGCCAAACTCCAACCCATTACCGCAAATTGATCATCTATAAACTTTTTCATCCATGATTGTTCTGGTGTAGCCTGTCGGTAAGCATCCTCATACCACTCTTCAACTTGGCTTATATTTAACTTCAAAATTTTAACCTTTTCACCATATAACAAATGCAATTCTTGTAAAGTTTTTTGTGGTTTATTATGCTCAACATCTCTTTCAGCCCGCTTTTGAATTTCCATAATCAAAACATCACGAGGCGATGGAACTTGTTCTTTAACATTTTCCGCTGCCAGATTTAAACTTAACAACATTATAAATAATATTCGATAAATCATAAAATAACCTTTTTATTGTTACCAACCAAGTCTCAGACAAAAAATAATATTTGAAATCTACTCAAAAAAAGGTGACCAAGCTGGTTCTCTTATACCTTTTCCCATATCCACCGCTATACGTTGTTGAACTCGACCATCTATTGAAGTTGCTACCAACGCAGACGTTGTTGCATAAATAATCATATTCCCATTAGGTGCAAAGCTGGGAGATTCATCTAAAGTTGTTTTGGTAAGAACATTTAATTTGCCAGTAGCTAAATTCAATACTGCAATCCGATAACCCTTACCACGACTATGTAACAAAGCCAACTTTTTTCCATCTGGAGAAAAACGTGGACGAGCATTATAATTGCCAGAAAATGTTAAACGTCTAATACCATTACCTATTGGTGACATACGATAAATCTGCGGATTACCACTACGATCCGAAGTAAATACCAAATATTTACCACTTGGATGCCATTCTGGTTCAGTATCAATAACATGATTATGAGTCAAACGAGTCAAATTTTTATTATGCAAACTCAAAAGATAAATTTCTGGATTGCCATCTTTAGACAAAGTTAATGCCAAACTTCTTCCATCTGGTGACCAAGCCGGAGCCGCATTAATACCTTTATAAGCCGCAATTCGAGTCCGATAACCAGTCTGAATTTCTTGAATATAAATACTCATACGTTTGGATTTTTCTACTTTACTATATGTTACATAAGCTATATGTTTACCATCCGGCGACCAACTGGGAGATAAAATCGGCTCCTTAGACTTCAACATTAATTGTGGATTATTCCCATCAGCATCAGCTATATATAATTTATGTTGCTTATTTTTGGATGTTACGTAAACAATTCTGGTATTAAAAATACTTCTCTCACCAGTTAAAGACTCATAAATTTTATCACTGATTTTATGAGCAACTTGACGTAACGTTTTTTGAGTAGCCCTATAACGAAAACCCATGATTTTAGTGTTTAAAGCAATATCAACTAACTCAAATTCTACTGTATAATCATTAAAATTTTTGCCAATACGACCAATAACCAAATACGGTATCCCACTGTTTTGCCAATTTTTAAAATTAACTTTATCAACATGGGTGGGAGTTTCTGGTAATAAATTGAGCGGCATTATTTCAAATTGTCCGCTACGATATAAATTATCAGAAATGATTTCAGCGATATTTTGAGATAAAGACAGGTCTTCTTGAGTGAAAAAAGGTGTGATTGCTATTGGTTGACCACCTTTTTCAGTCCCACCAGTTATGTCAATAGTTAAAATTGCATAACTTGGAGTGGATAATAACAATAAATTCAGTAATATAAATGTACGCATGTTGTATATTATTCTGTTATGGGTGTCGAATTATTAGCCATAGAAACATAATCATCTAATGTGCAATCTTTATTTCCTTCCCAATGCTGCATCGCAACATATTGTCTACCTTGAAAAGCAAGTCCAAGAGACTCTATTCCATCCTCATAAAAATAAGCTGGAAACCTTTCCACTTCTGGCAATGGATTTTTCTGTCTTTCTTTGAGGATAGAACTAATATCTTTTCCTTGAGCAATCATAGTTTCAATTTCTGCAAGTTTTTTTTCAGGGTCAATAATCACAGCTTTATCAAATAAACTGTCAAAATCTGTTACATTCTTTGTAGCAGAAAATAATTTATTGATGATACAAACATCAGTTATTTCAGCCATGTTCTTTTTAATGTATTTGTCAAAAAACACTATACCCTTAATAGCTCTTTCTACTGAGCGTGTCTCAAGGTACATTTCATTGTTTTCTTTAGTTAAGAATGCACCAATGACAATAGGGTGGTATTTTTTAGGAATAGATGAATAAGGCTTTTCAAAATTCAATTTTTTTGACTCTTTTTGATAAAGCCAAACTTGCCTGTCACGTTTTGAATCAAATTTCATACATCTTAATCTATGAAATACTCTTTTAATGGCTTGTTTATCCAGCATGTTATAGTAAACTCTGACTGGTTGTACAAATTCACCGGTCATTGTTACGCATAACTGCTTATGTTCCTCGTTAACATCATTTGTTACAAATTGCATTTTATGTTACCTACTTGTGGATTTAAACGTAAAAAATTTTTAATGTGAAGCAAATATAGAATTTTGTGCCTCAGCATCATTTTGGTCTGCACGTTTTCAAATATCAATTGTTGTTTGATGATTGATACCGACTTTGGCCAAATACATTATCTTTTTCCTCTTAACATTAATTTGGATAAATTTATATTTTAAATATATACATTATCAGTTTTTTATTATCAAAACAATAGATATTTCGGTTAAGATAATCACATTAAAATAAAAATATATTTTCTGGTTTCCATGCACCGGTAGCACTGTCATTAAGTTATAGTAATTATTAATTATGAATGGTTAATTATTAATTAAAATCTATAAAAATATCAGATTCTTGCTTAATATAACTGTGGTCCATCCAATCAGGAAATGTTATATACCTGCTTTCACTCACCCCCTAATGGTTTCTCACTTTTTTTCATATTATTGGATATTTTTTAACGGGAACACCTGTAATGTAGTTATTAAACTTTACATTTGATAGGTGGTTTGATAATATCAGTTTTTGAATATTTTTAAATTTAATTCAAACTTTTCTTATTAATTTATTAAATAACATACTTTTAGTATTATTGACTTTTAATATTTGCTAAAACAAATCTTTGTTATAAATTGTGGAGTAATTATCAATGAAGTTATTTCGTATTCTGCTATACCAAATCTTTATTACTATTTCGTTATTTTCTTTCATATTACCAGTTAATGCTGAAAATGTTGACAAAATATGGGGAGTCAATTCTGGTAATAATATTTATGTTCGTAATGGAGATACATGGCAACAAATTCCGGGTGGTTTAAAACATGTATCGGTAGGCTGTGATAATACAGTGTGGGGTGTTAATATCCGTAATGATGTCTATAGAAGAGACGGAGCTAAATGGACTCATATTAGCGGTAAGCTCAAACAAATTTCTGTTGGTAATGCTAATAATATTTGGGCTGTTAATTCGGGTAACAATACTTATAAAAGAGATGGTAATAAATGGGTTCATATTGCTGGTAAACTTAAACATGTGGCCGCAGGATGTGATGGAACTGTTTGGGGCATAAGCCCTATTAATAACATTTATCGAAGAGACGGAGCCAAATGGACACATATAACTGGTAAACTCAAACAAATTTCTGTTGGAAATGCTAATAATATCTGGGGTATTAATCCTGCTAACCAAATTTGGAACAAGGTTGGAGATAAATGGATTCATATTCCCGGTAATTTAAAATATGTCTCTGTTAATGATAAAGGTACAGTTTGGGGAGTTAATTTTAATAATGACATTTACGAAAGAGCAGGTGATAAATGGACTCGTGTTAATGGTAGATTGAAACAAATTTCCGTTGGTTGGAAATCTGAAGCAAAACCTGTTGTACCAGAAGTAAAGCCTACTAAACCTGAAGTAAAGCCCATTGTACCTGAAACAAAACCTGTTGTACCAAAAGCTTCTAAACCAATACCTAAAGAAAATCTAATTGCTGGAAATGCTGCTATAAAAAGAACTGTTACTGATTCTAGAACTAATTTTTATCTAGTTGATACTAATAAACCTTTTAATGTAACTGGTGAAATTAATTGGTGGGAAGTTTGGGTTGGTAACACTTTGCCACTTAAATTAGTTATCTATAGAAAAAATGGTAATGTTTGGTCAGTTGTTGGAATGAGTCAACAGAAAACTCCTAAAAATGCTGGTTTAAATCGCTTTGTAATTGATAACCCGATTAAAGTACAAGTTGGTGATTTTATTGGGTTACATTATAAAAAAGCTGGTTCTGTATCTTTTAATAAAGACTCAGGTGCTTGGGACCTCGGCAATTTAACTGGAACAACTTTATTTACACATTCTGGTGCTAAACCCATTGCTTTCTCTGGTTCAAGTAATCGTACTTATTCTGTGAGAGCAGGAGAAAATGTAGTTATACCTAAAGCAGAACCAGCAGCTAAAACTGCTTGTGTTAATCGGAAAGTTAAACTTAAATCATGGAAAGGTGATTATCTACATCGTCCCGATTCTAATCAAGGAGTTACTTCTTGGCACACTGGAATTGGCAACGAATGGGCTATTGAATGTATTGAAGATGGTAAGGTTCAATTAAAATCATGGAAAGGTGATTATCTACATCGTCCAAATTCTAATCAAGGAGTTACTACTTGGCATACTGGTGTTGGTAATAAGTGGGTAATTGAAAATATTGAAGATGGTAAGGTTCAATTAAAATCATGGAAAGGTGATTATCTACATCGTCCAAATTCTAATCAAGGTGTTACTACTTGGAATACTGGTGTTGGTAATAAATGGAATGTAGAGGCTGTTACTGAAGATAAGCCTTAAATCAAAATATATAACTTTGACTCATAGGTGTCTGGATTTTGCAAAAATATACTTTTTAATTGTGAATTGGTGAATGAAGAATGGTTAATTATTAATGGTTTTAATTTTCATTAACAATTAATAATTCACAGTTAACCATTCACAATTAATTATACATATCAATTAGTTAAAATTTATCCCGAACATCCTATGATAACTTGACTATTAAACTGGAGACGCAAACATTGCGTCTCTACAAAATAGTCTAGTTATATAGCTTTTAAGAAAAATAGAAATTTGTAAAATCTGCTTAATCTTTCAGGTTAAAACGTTTATCTGAAAAAACTATAATTTTAAGAATATCTTTTTATGTCTAAAAATTTAACATGGTTAGAAAAAGTACGTCATTGCCCCTCTCCAAATTTTGATGCAAGACCACCTGATACAGAAATAGAACTTCTAGTTATACATTCTATTAGTTTACCGCCAAATCAATTTGGTGGACCTTTTATTGAACAATTATTTACTAATTCTTTAGATAAAAATGCTCATCCAAGTTTTGTTGATATTGTTGATTTAAGAGTTTCAGCTCATTTGCTTATTCGGCGTGATGGTGAAATAATTCAGTATGTTTCCTTAGATAAGCGAGCTTGGCATGCTGGAATATCAAATTTTAAAGGACGTAATAAATGCAATGATTTTTCAATTGGAATTGAACTGGAAGGATGTGATAACATACCTTATACAGATATACAATATCTTAAATTAACCTATATAACTAAGATATTACAACAGAATTGGCCGTCATTAACTCAAATTGTTGGCCATTGTGATATTGCACCCGAACGTAAAACTGATCCGGGACCATTATTTGATTGGGAACGATTTAAAAATCCATTAAGGTAAATATATAAATATGATAAATAAAAAAGAAGCTTTACAATTAATTGATATTTCAGCAAATATGACTGCTAGTATCGCTCAAGCAAGAGCTGCTAATGGTAATATTTTAAAAGAAGATGAATTAAGGAGTTTATTTGTTACTTGTGTTGATATGGTACATGAAAAATTTGAAGAGCTTCCTACAGAAGAGCAAGAAGCAGATGAAAAATTTGCCACTATTGGTGAAATGAACCGTGTATTTTCAGACAAATTAGCTAGTCTTGAAAATAAAGCCGATAACTTTGATCAAGAAAAGTTTACTTCAATAAGTGAAATGCACCGTGTATTCGCTGAAAAAATTGGTACTATTGAGCGTCGATTAGCTACAATACCAGTACCACGTACAAGCAGACGGCCAGTTTAACTTGACATTATTTTTCTTAAAATAGTGAGTTTTGGACTATTGTGAAAAATTATAATATGGTTAAATAAATATCAATATGTAACTTCTTATTGCTGCAAGTTAATGAGAAGTTACTCAATTCAAATGAAATGTCAACAGAACCTTAAACATTTAGGACAATAAAATTCTCTTGTTTTATGAGTTTTGCAAGAGGCTCGTTAGTATAAATATTCTCCATCAACAATAAAGGTTATCTACAAAATGAAAATCTTATTAATATTTTTTAGCTTATTAATTACTGCTTGTTCCACTAACGTTACAGTTGTTAAAAATGACAAAAACGACAAAATTGTTATTGCTCATCGTGGAGCTAGTGGCTATTTGCCAGAACATAGTATGGCTGCAAAAGCTATGGCACATGCAATGGATGTAGACTATATTGAACAAGATGTAGTTATGACAAAAGACAACCAACTTGTGGTACTTCACGATCATTATTTGGATCGAGTCACTAACGTTGCCAAGGTTTATCCAGATAAAAAACGAAAAGACGGTAGGTATTATGTAATTGATTTTACGTTAAATGAAATTAATCAACTTGAAATGACAGAAGGATTTAATATTGAAAATGGTAAACAGATTGCAAATTATCCACAACGTTTCCCATTATGGAAATCTTCTTTTCGAGTTCATACGTTTGAGGAAGAGATTGAAATAATTCAAGGTTTAAATAAAACTACTGGTAAAAATATTGGACTTTATCCAGAAATTAAATCTCCATGGTTTCATCATCATGAAGGAAAAGACATTAGTAAAAAAATATTGCAAGTTTTGAAAAGTTATGGATATAAAACCAAAGATGATTTGGTTTATTTGCAATGTTTCGATCCAAACGAAATAAAAAGGATTCATGATAATTTGTTGCCTGAGCTTGATATGGAAATAAAGTTGGTGCAACTTATCGCAGAAACTGAATGGAAAGAAACTATGATATATCAGGATGAAAAATTCATTCCTTATAGTTATGATTGGATGTTTAAAGCTGGTGCTATGCAAAAAATTGCTAAATATGCGGATGGTGTTGGCCCATGGAAACCAATGCTGGTTAAAGATGAATCTACAAAAAATAATTTGATTATCACAAATATGGTCAAAGAAGCTCATGAAGCTGGTATAGAGGTTCATCCTTACACATTTCGTTTGGATAGTGGTAGAATTCCAAAATATGCGTCAAACTTTGAAGATATGCTAAATATATTCTATTATCAGGTTGATGTTGATGGAGTATTTACTGATTTTCCAGATCGGGCTGTAAACTTTTTAAAAGGAACAGGACTTACGCATTGATAACTCTAAAAAAATAATATTTTTA
Organism: Candidatus Halobeggiatoa sp. HSG11; assembly: GCA_030378105.1. Classification (GTDB taxonomy): domain Bacteria; phylum Pseudomonadota; class Gammaproteobacteria; order Beggiatoales; family Beggiatoaceae; genus DRQV01. The sequence goes on from JAUCGL010000104.1 coordinate 12,883, forward strand.
ATAAATATGGTGTAGATACTAATGCCTTCGCCAATTGGCAGGTTGTTTCGGGAATGGAGCGAAGCATATTTCCAGAAACTATTGTACTATATTGGTTTCGGGAAAATCGTACCTCATTCCTGAAACAACGAATTCTGACATTGGCGAAGGTATTGGATACACAACTCGGTATTGGGGAAATTAAATAAGGTCAACCATAAAAAATCCCCTATGTTATGTGTTGATTTATAGGGGTTATTTCTTGTTCTCTAGTTTCTATGCCAGCAATTATCGTTAAAAGAGGTTTGGAAACGATAATAAAATTATTCATCTTGTAGATTGTCCCAAAAATCACTATCCATTTTCTTTAACTCAATTATTTGTTCGGTTTGCATTCCTAAACTGTAATCATAAATGTACCTTGCTAGTTGTTCACCATTTATAAGCACCACATTGGTATTACCGTTAAGATTGTTAGCATAGTCTTTGGCCCCTTTGCTATAATCTGACGTGGTAATAAAAATACCTTTGTTAGATTGTGCAACCGCTAATGCACCAACAAATTTTTGGATTTCTTCACGACCAACTACATTACTGCGATCATATCTTTTGGCTTGAATATGAATGCGACCAAGACCTAAAACATCTTCTTTAATAACACCATCTATACCGCCATCATGAGAACCTTTTGTTACAGTACTTGCATCTTTTACTGTTCCTCCATATCCCATTTTTTGTAATAAATTAACAACTAAATACTCAAATGCTCTGGGGGATTTACCTAAGATTGTGTCCAAAATTTCATTGTGTGAAGATTCACGAATTTTATTATAGGACTCTTCTAAGTTGTCTTTTGGAGTTAGTTCTGCATCTAATTTAGTTTTATCACTTGGCTTTCTTTGTTTAAGTTGCTTTTGTACGTAAGTTTCGATTTTATCTGGTGTTTGCAGTAATTCGAGTCCAGTTTCATTTATTTTATAGACTCCTCTTTTCGGTTTGTCTACTACCTTAGATATACTCAAATAACTAAGTGACCATTGTATTCTATCAAGAAAAATTGGGCCATTACCAGAATCATATAATTTATTAACTTCTTCTTCATTGAGACCAAATAGTTCAGCTAAAGGTCGTTCAAAATCTTTGGCTTTCATTTCATTTTCATCTTTTAAAAGCTCTAAAGCAAATTTTGTAATTTCAGATTTTTTAGGAATTTCCATAAATTTTTCTCTATGTTTATCTTTTCAATGGTTAAGATATATTTTTGGCCAAGAAACCTGACAAGTTTTGGAAACCTGTCAGGTATGAGAACTTTTATTTTTCTCTGCGAACTCGTGCGATAAAATCCGTTACAAACAGAAAATTCAATAATCTATATATTTATTACCAGATTTCCCATTTTGCAGTTCAGTTAAAGCTTTCTTAATATTCTTTTTAACCTTAGCTCGCTGGCTAGATTTAGATTGAATATGAACTCCGCCTTTACGCAAAATGGGCATTCTGGCTATAGAATTTCGTATAGTAATCATAGTAAATTCTCCTTAACCTTTCACACACACAACTTGTTTCAAAGTATGCACCGCTTCCACCAAATCACTTTGATTTTGCATAACTTCATCAATAGATTTATAAGCTCCCGGAATTTCATCTACCACACCTTTATCTTTGCGGCATTCAACTCCTTGAGTTTGAGCTTCCATATCTCTATGATTAAATTGCTTTTTAGCAGCAGTACGGCTCATTTTTCTACCAGCACCATGCGAACAAGAACAGAAAGAATCTGGATCGCCTTTACCTCTGACAATGTAAGATTTAGCTCCCATACTACCGGGAATTATTCCTAATTCTCCTTCACCAGCACGAATTGCACCTTTACGAGTTAAAAAAACTTGCTCTCCAAAATGCTCTTCAACAGCTACATAGTTATGATGACAATTGATAGTTTCCTTAGTTACTTCAAATGGTTTGAAAACTTTACGCAAAGATTCAATAATCAAACTCATCATTTCTTTGCGATTGAACAGAGCATATTCTTGAGCCCAATGGACAGCTTCCACATAGTCATTAAAATACTTAGCTCCTTCAGTGAAATAAGCTAAGTCTTTATGTGGTAATTGAGTGATATGTTGTTCCATATCTTTCTTGGCCAAACCAATGAAATAACGTCCCATAACATTGCCAATTCCACGACTACCCGAATGCAGCATTATCCATACATCCTGATTTTCATCCAGACAAACTTCAATAAAATGATTACCACCACCCAAGCTACCCAATTGTTGAGTCCAAGTTCGGTAGATATTTTTCATCATCTTAATGATAGCTGGATGTTTGGGCAAAATTTGTTCTTCTAACACCTTGTTAAGAGCTATGATAGTTGAGTTTTTTGCTTGAATTGACTTGTGCATTGCAAATCCAACTGGTACAGCTTCTTCAATTGCCAAACGAACTTTTTTCAGACTATCTGGCAAGTCTTTGGCCTTAATAGATAAACGAGTTGCATTCATTCCGCAATTATGGACAAATACCCCAGCAGATAAGGCAAAGTTTTCATATTTAGGCACTGTTAAACAGTAAACATCCTCTTTTTGTTCCAGAAATTCAACAGATTCAACTTGATGATTATAACCATAAGCAAGCGAACCTGAGTGGTTCTGCAACTTTTTGTTCGGAGGTCTGGGCTGGACAGCTATTGGCTGTTTAACAATCCAACAACCACTTTCATCAATGCAACCATTAAACGGCATCAAAGAAGTTTTAGCTTGCAAATCTTTTGCCTCACACCATTTTCCATCTCGTAACATAAATCTATGGTCTGGAGTACATAAAATTTTTGCATCATTGTCGAGTATAATCTTAACCAAAGAAGCATTTTTGCGAGTTAAATTTGCAGTTGCTTTAGCGGCAACAATCTTCTGTTTTTTATCAATACTGTATATCCAATGCTCACCACCTTGTTCAGCGAGTTCTTTAAGTGTTGCTTGAGTACCACCAAACAATGGTATTTCAGTCTCACCCACAAAACAGCCGATATCTACTCCAACCGCAGCCGGAATAATAGCTCCTTTAGTCGGAATAACCGAGCCAATGGTCGCACCAATTCCCATATGCACATCTGGCATAGCTGCAATATGACTGTGAATAAATGGTAATTTTGAGATACTAGCCAGTTGATCCAAAGCATGAGATTCCACCTCTTTGGTGTAAATCTTAACTGGAACTTTTCCCTTATTTAAAACTAATCCAATAGGCATAATAAATCCTCATTATAAAAAACAAAAAAGCCTTGACCAACAATTGTCAGCCAAGGCTTTTAAGCAAAAACGAGATATATTTTTCCCATGGAAGACAATTGCCTCCCAATCAGGAAGGCTATATTAAAATAAGTTGATCAATAAGCTTGTTCATTAATATCTCGTGTTTAAGTTTGTTTAAGTGGAAAGGGATTATACTCTTTAATAAAATAATGTCAAATTTTTTCAGCAATTCAGCGTACAAACTTCTTTAAAATGTTAAATTCAATCTGAGCCAATGTTTATTTGTCTGAATCAGAATTTTCAGAATTATAGAATTTCCAAAATAACATTACTTTAGTTTAGGTTGGTTCTCTCGTTCCAACGCACCAGCGTTGGAATGCGGAAACACCGCACTAGCGGTGCGTATATATAAAAAATACACTGTCAAATTAATGTACAAGATTGCACAGTTAATCAGAAAATTAATATGCTAATTTATTCGCACCGCTAGTGCGGTATATCCTGTATTCCAACGCAGGTGTGTTGGAACGAGAAAAGTAACAGTTAAAAACTTCTACTCAATCATACAAATATCTGAGCATAAATCTCCACTAGTTGTATTACCATCATCACATTGTTCGTTGCCTTGAACAACACCATCTCCACATATACTACAAGCAGCTATTGGTAATGCCAGACCTTCAACATCTTTGAACTTGTTGGATGAAGTTGCATCTGCTGTACTTATGTGACAGCCATCTGGATTGAAAGCGTGCATCCCAAAAGCTACGTTGTGAGTACCAACAAGTAATTCACCGTATGGCATCATTTCGAGGGCTTCGGTTTCGCCGAGTAGGTTGGTGCAAGCGACTTGGAGGTCATTAGAATCCATGTTGTATGTCCAAAGTTCGGTGTTGACGGAGCCGTAGAATATATCATTGCTTAAGGTTAAGCCTTCAACTTGTATATCGGAAGCTAAAACTAAAGTACCAATTCCAGTTTCTGGGTCAATTGTTATCAGGCCGTTACCTTTGGCCCAAGCGTATAATATTCCATCGGAATTAAATGTTAAGTCTTCAATTTCTTTGAAACCAGTGCTGCCAATTGGATGTAGCTCTCCAGTTTTTCCATCAACTTGATAGAAGAAACCTTGTTTTTCTGTGTTGTCACCAGAAGCAGCATAGATCATGTCTGTTTTTGGATGAACTGCAAGGCTCTCTATATCATGAGCTTTGTATACAGGACCAAGTTCACTGACCGCAAGGCTGTTAAGGTTCACGGTGAAGAATTGGGAATTATTTAAGCCTTTATCGTTGACGGCGTAGAGTTGGCAGGAGGCTGGTTGTATAATTTCATTAAGAGGTGTGCCGTTTGGTGCATAAAATCCCGAATACAGCACTTTATCATTGGCTGTGCCTTTTCTGGTGGCATTTTGGCCGATGGTTGCTATCAGTTGGTAGTTTGCTGAACTGCTATGATTACCGCCGTTGCTCAAGACGTTTTTGGGCATGGTGTAATTTTCACTGCTTTGTTGAGCCGATACAACACTGGTCAGCATAAGCAATGCGAGTGATAATAGGCAATTGGATATTCGCCGTTCTCTATTGAATGTGTTATAATTATTAGATAACATAATGCTTCCTTATAAAAGATGTTTAATTTTTGTTAAATCTTAACAATGGAACGTTCTAGCTGTTCTCGCAAAATTCGATTTAAATAAAAGAACGTTCTCTCTTCAACTATTCCAAATTAAAAAAGGTAATAACAATGGCAGAAGATACTTTTAGGACTTACGCATTGACAAAATAATCATTTTATGAATTTGTTAAAATACAAATAGTTACAAAAAAATACACTACTTATATAATTTATATATAAACTATATTTATATAGCTCTGTCATTCCCACGAAAGTGGGAATCTA
>JAUCGL010000105.1 GCA_030378105.1 Candidatus Halobeggiatoa sp. HSG11
CCAGTGATAATTTTAAAACAGAAGATGGAGAATCACCAAATTAACAGGGCTATTCGCCCTGTATCCCGACTTTCAGTCGCCATTCTCTCTAACCCACCCGTCTTTTAGCGGGTGGTTGTTTAGTTACAAACTGGCCCATTATTTTGCTTCAAACTTTTTCAGTTAGATACCAATGTACATATCTTGCTGTTAAATATGCACCATATCATTTCTGATAGCTGGTCTACAGATATTTTTATTCGAGAATGGAATGTTATCTATAAAGCATTAGTACAGAAAGAAACAATCCCCTTGTCACCATTGGCAATTCAATATGTAGACTATGCCAATTGGCAACGGCAATGGTTAAATGAAGGGATTTTACAAAAACAACTTGATTATTGGCAACAGCAATTAGCTGGTATCCCAACTCAACTACAATTACCGATTGATAAACAACGTCCTTTAGTTCAAACCTATAATGGTGATATTAAAACTCATAAACTCAGTAAAACACTGACTCAAAAGTTGCGAAACTTAAGCCAACAAAATGGTACAACTTTATTTATGACCTTGTTGGCTGGATTTGCTACTTTACTTAAACATTATAGTAATCAAAAAGATATTGTTATAGGAACTCCAATAGCAAATCGTAATTATGCTGCAACCGAATCTTTAATAGGTTTTTTTGTCAATATTTTAGCATTACGCATAGATTTTTCTGCCAATCCAACCTTTCAAGAATTATTGGTACAGACTCGTGAAGTTTGTTTAGGTGCTTATGCGAATCAAGATATGCCGTTTGAGAAATTATTGGATATCTTACCATTTGATAGGAGTGTTCCACCATTAGCTCAAGCTGCGTTTGCATTTCAAGACCAAGCCTTGCCATTGTTAAAAATATCTGGATTAGACATTAATCTAATAGAACTCAATACCAAAACGGCTAAAACTGATTTGACATTATTTGTGCGAGATGAAAATGATGGTTTGCTCAGTTATATAGAATACAATACTGATTTGTTTGAAGCCGATACAATTTTACAAATATTAGCAGATTTTGAAAAGTTGCTAGAAACTGTGGTGGATAAACCAGAGTCTAATTTGATAATTCTACTACAGTCTATTGACTTAATGGAGCCAAAACAACATCGTCCACTTTCTTCTAATCAACTTGCAGTCTGGTTTGATCAAACTTTACATCCTAAAATACCGTTATATAATATTGGTTTTTATACAAAAATAGCTGGAAGTATCAATACAACTTTATTTGAACAAACTCTCAATCTGGTTATTCAAGAAAATGATGCCTTACGAATTGTTATTAATAAAGAAGAAGGTCAGCCAACTCAAACTTTTGCTGAATTAAATGTCAAGATGGATTTTCGTTCTTTTCAAAATGAGAAACAAGCTGTTGATTGGATGCAGAATGAAATGATTAAACCTTTTGAGTTATATGGTAAACCATTGTTTAAATTTGTATTGTGTAAAGTTGACAATTGTTATTACTGGTTTAAAAAATATCATCATTTGTTAGTGGATGGCTGGGCTATTTCTTTAATCGTACAACGAGTTGCGGCAATATACAATGTTTTGCTTAAAGGTCAGCAGCCACAATTAGAACCATATTATTATCTGGATTTTGTCCAAAATGATCAGAAATATTTGCAATCTGACAAATTTGTTCGAGCAAAAAGTTATTGGCAGGGTAAATATCAAGAGCTTCCAGAACCTTTACTAACTCAAAAATTGCCAAACCAACCAAGTAAACAAGCAACATTATGTCTTAAGCGTTCATTTTACAAACAAATTATTGAGTTTGCTAAAGAACATAAAGTATCAATTTTTCACGTTATTCTTGGAGTTGCGTATTGTTATTTTGTTCGGATTAAAAATAGAGATGATTTTATTGTTGGACTGCATTCTCTTAATCGTACTAATGTTGCTTTTAAGCAAACTGTTGGTATGTTTATGAAAATAACTCCAGCTTGGTTTCGTTTTGGCACTGAGGTAAAATTTGCAGAATTAATTAGACTGATTCACAAAGAATTACAGGAAAATTATCGCCATCAACGTTTTCCTATTGGCGAAATTAACCGGCTTGCTGGGCAAGATTCTGACAAACAATTATTTGACATCACTATATCTTATGCTAAGTCAAATTATGATGCTGATTTTGATGGCTGTCCATCTAAAACAACCTATCTTCATCATGGTTTTGAACCAAATGCTTTAGCTATATTTATAGAAGAGTTTCATCAACATGATGATGTGAATATTTATTTTAACTACAATCTTGGCTATTTTAATGAGTCTGAAATAATTGCTCTCAAACAACATTTTGAATTTTTATTAACTGAAGTTTTGCAACAACCTTCAACATTTGTTAAAGATTTACCATTAATTTCAACAGATGAACGCCATAAAATCTTAGTTGAATTTAATGACAGCAAAACTGATTATAAAAACACAAATGTTATTGAATTATTTGAAGAACAAGTACGTAAAACACCTGAGAGAACAGCATTAGTATTTAATGAACAACAACTGACCTATGCTGAATTAAGCCAACGTGCTAACCAATTAGCTCATCATTTACATGATCTTGATGTCAAAGCAAATATATTGGTCGGTATTTGTATTGAACGTTCATTAGAAATGGTGATTGGAATTTTGGGGATTTTAAAAGCAGGTGGAGCTTATTTGCCACTTGACCCGACTTATCCAATTGAACGTTTGAGTTTTATGCTGGAAGATGCCAAAGTACCAGTGTTGTTGACGCACTCCAGTTTGGCAAAAAAATTGCCCACAACATCAGCAACAATTATTTGTTTAAACAGTAAATATTTATCAAAACCAAACATTGTTAATCTGGCGAATAAATTACAACCAGATGATTTAGCTTATGTTATTTATACATCAGGTTCTACTGGAAGACCCAAGGGAGCAATGAATACTCATCATGGAATATGCAACCGTTTATTATGGATGCAAGATGCTTATAAATTGGACTCTACTGATACAATTTTACAAAAAACTCCTTTTACTTTTGATGTTTCGGTTTGGGAATTTCTTTGGCCTTTATTGTTTGGGGCAAAGTTGGTAATAGCAGAACCAGGTGGACATAAAGACAGCAATTATCTTGTTGAATTAATTATAAAACAGAATATTACTACACTACATTTTGTTCCTGCCATGTTACAAGTTTTTGTTGAAGAAACAAATTTAGAGCAGTGTATTTCATTGAAACGGGTTATTTGTAGTGGAGAAGAATTATCTGTTGAATTGCAAGAACAATTTCTTATCCGTTTGCCTAACGTGAAACTGCATAATCTTTATGGACCTACTGAAGCAGCCATAGATGTTACTTTTTGGCAATGTCAACCTAATAATAATTTAAATAGAGTACCCATCGGGCAACCCATAGCCAACACTCAAATCTACATCTTGGATAAATACCAACAACCAGTTCCGATTGGTGTTTCCGGTGAACTGCATATTGGAGGAGTTGGTTTAGCTCGTGGTTATCTTAATCGTCCTGAATTGACTGCGGAAAAATTTATTAAAAATCCTTTTGATGAAAACTCAACTTCACGCATTTACAAAACTGGCGATTTAGCTCGTTATTTACCAGATGGCAATATTGAATATCAAGGTCGGATAGATAATCAAGTTAAAATTCGTGGCTTTAGGATTGAAATTGGTGAAATTGAAGCTGTTTTGAGACAACATCACAATGTACTTGAAACTGCTGTGATTGTGAAAGATAATAAACGTCTTAAAGCTTATATCGTATCCGATTTGAAAGTTGATAGAATACCCTATCAAGAGGAATGTTTGGTTAAAATTAAGCAAGATATTTTCCACCTACAGACTGAAGATATATCTTTTAATGGTATTGCTATATCTGGAATGAATTTTAATGAAGATACGGCTGTACAAATAAAATTGCCAAAACTAACTGATTGGTTACAAGGGCAAGTTATATGGAGTCAGGATAAACAGGCTGGTATAAAATTACAACTTAATACATCAGAAAAACATCAGTTCAAACATATTTGCTATGAATTAGCCAAAGAAAAAGGGTTATTTGGAGTATTGCAACGTGCTTTAGCTAGTAGTATACGTCAATTCTTGCAGAAAAAATTGCCCAACCACATGATACCAAATGCCTTTATTATGTTGGATGTTTTACCACTAACTCCTAACGGCAAAATAGACCGTCGTAGTTTGGAAAATTTAGTAGATGACCAACCAACTACAAGTAATATACAGTTGCCTAAAACTGATGACGAAAAATTATTAGCCTCTATCTGGAGTGAAGTATTAAAGGTTAAACAGGTTGGAATTCATGATAACTTTTTTGAGTTAGGTGGTCACTCTTTACAAGCAGCACAATTGATATCTAAAATCGTTTCGGCAACGAATATTAATATTTCACTCAAACAATTATTTTTATATCCAACTATTGCTCAATTAGCCGATCTACTTAAAAAATCTGCTCATAAGTACAATTTTATTGAACCAAGCAATGAATCTTTTTCAGAAAAATCAACAACATCCATAACTTCACCTTATTTTCAACAGGAATGCCGTTCCTTGCAATCACTGTTATTGACTAAAGAGATTCCGCCGGTACATGCCGCAGCACTTGGTTATTTACCAAATTTCATACTTGAACAAACTGATTTGAATCAAGAACAAATATTTGAACAATGGTTTAATAATTTGCCGGTTATTCAAAATATTCTAGATACTGCGTGGGGTCGTATTGCCTTGTTAATATTGCCACGCTTAAGTTCTGAACTTTATAACGATACAGATGATTTTGTCAATATGATTATTGGTGCTTTGAAGATAGCTGGACAAATTGGTGCCTCCACCGTTTCGCTAACTGGTATTATTCCTTCAGCTACAGATTATGGTCGTGCCATTACCAAAGTCACAGCCAATCATAATTTACCACAAATAACTACCGGTCATTCAACAACAAGTGCCACAGTTGTTCTAACTATCCAAAGAATTTTACAGGAAAGTGGACGTGAAATAACAAAAGAACGAGTTGGGGTTATTGGATTAGGTTCTATTGGGTTAAGTAGCCTTTGTCTTATGTTGAAATGTTTGCTACATCCAGTTGAACTAATACTTTGTGATCTTTATAGTAAAAAAGAATTTCTTGAAGACATTCGGACTAAATTAGTTGATGAGTTAGATTTTCATGGTAAAATACAGCTTCTATTCTCCAAAATTGAACTTCCAACAGAAATTTACAACGCTACTTTAATAGTTGGTGCAACTAACGTACCGGATGTATTTGATATAAATAAAGTCAAATCAGGTACCTTAATCGTTGATGATTCAGGACCTCACTGTTTTAAATCAGAACTTGCCATTAAACGTTTTCAGGAACACCAAGATATTTTGTTTACTGAAGGCGGTGTTCTTAAATCACCGCAACCCATCAGTGGACTCATGTATTTTCCTCATCATCTAGAAAGAAGTTTGAAGAATAAACAAATTGAAGAATTGTTCAACAAACATAATCCTTTTGAAATAACTGGCTGTGTATTTTCTAGCTTACTTTCTGCTTCATTTGAAAATCTCAAACCAACTGTTGGTTTTGTGCAACTTGATGAAAGTATGAAGTACTATGAAACTTTGACTTCTTTAGGTTTTCAAGCTGCCGACTTACATTGTAAAAACTATGTATTACCTAACGAAGCCATTAGTTATTTCCGGGAAAATTTTGGCAACTCTTAAGCATATTTTTGGGAAATATGATGAGCATTGTTCTCATTTGCCATGAAAAACAATGTTAGTAGTAGGGTGAATAACTAATTTTATCGTTGCCCACCAAATTTAATTTTAAAATCTATAGTTACCCTTAAACCTGCCAAAATATTTATCTGGAACGGTGCTGCCTGTAAAGGTGTTTTATCATCTTAACGCACCACCACAACCGGAAAATCCGGGACAGTTTCCGGTTTTGAAGTAGTTGGAGTTTGGTCGCCATTGGTGAGTTTTTTTACTCGGTCGGAGACGTATAGGTCTAATTCGTTGATGCTGATACTGCCATCTTTGGTGTAATCGGCTTGTTTGAAAGCTTCGAGCAGGGCTTCGGTGAATGCTCCGTTTTGCCATTTGGTATGCTCTTGGGATTGTTGGCTGCCGGTGGAGGCTGCGAATACGACTACTCCATTTTCGGCACTGGATAAACTATTGGCGATTTGGTCAATATCTCCGATGCCTCTACGAGTACCAAGTACATTGCCTGAGTGACAAGTATCTAAAAACAATAGTCTTTTGCCAGCTAAACGAACCATAGTGCTTTTCAGTTCGTAATAGGGTAATGTGGTGCGTCTGACTCGTTTATGGTTGAAATCACGGGGCATAAAAACATAGTCGCCTTGATTATTGTTGGCTCCATGTCCGGCAAAGAATACCATCGCTACGTCATGTTGGGTGACTTGTTTTTCAATCCATTCAAGGCCGTCAAGGATTTGGTCTCTATTTACATCGGTGAGCAATTTGACCACAACTTCGCTGTATAGGCCATAATCTTTTTGAGATTCAAGCAATTTGGCAAAGTCTCTGGCATCTTTGGCTGCATAATTTAAATCAAGTCTGTCGTTATCATAGTCGCTGATACCAACGGCTAGTACATATAGTTTGATTGGAATGCGGAATGTTTGCTTTTTGCCGACATATTTCAGATTGATGGTGGATGGAACGGAGGCAGCGTAGCGATTTTCGGCTATCAGGCTGATGGCTATATCACGTTTCGGCACTGAAATTGATAAACTGTTGGTGGCATCGGGGACTAAAGTTGTTTCCGGGCCACGTTGTTCGTTGCCGTCAATTAATATTTTTAAGTTGGTGATTTTTTCGTTGGAGGGGCTGCGTAGCCGGTAATGTAATTCAATGGTTGAACTGGAGAAATTGGCTCCGTCTGCCGGTGAGATAATGTTGACTATTGGTGGTAATATTTGTTGAATTTTAAGTTCAGCTTGGTGTTTTTTTATGGCTTGATTCGCTTGAATAAGTGCTTGTTCGGGGTCAAGGGTGTCAAGGACTTTGCTAATGACATCGGGGCGGTAATAGCGGTCACGGAATTGGGCTGCTGGGTAAAAGTCGGCGGCTTTATCTGGGCCACGATTGACATGCCAGCCGATGAGTTCGTCACCATTGGCAGAGGCAGCATAATAACCCAGTGGGGTCCAGATAACCCAGCGTTTGCCATCTTTGTGGGGGAAAAAGGCCAGTAGTTCTTCGCCATCGTTTAGGCGATACCAGCGGATAGTGCCATCGCCAAAGGCTGCTATTGCTACTTTACCATCTCCAGAGATATTAACTCCCCAAGCTGTACCCTGCACTGGTTTTTGCCATTGTTGCTGGCCATTTTTATCAAAAAAGCGTAATAACCATTCTGTACCTAACAGGAAATGTTGAGCATCCGGGGTAATAGCAAGACTGCGTGACGTTTCATATTGTTCAAGAGCAAGTTTTTGACCATTGAGTTTGGGGTGCTCAGCATTTTCCCAATTGGTAATGTTTAAACTGGAGATATTTGGTTTAATTAAGTTTGTTGCTGGATTTAATTTCAAAATTCGTTTATCCACAGAAAAATTAGCTGGAGGACGTTTGCCCCATACTCCAAACCTAAATTGTACCTTATTGCTATTTTTAGAAATTAAAAAAACATCTTTATATATACCCCGAAAATCAGCAATACCAGCTTCATGGTACAAAGTTTTTTTACCCTGTGCGGTGAATTTCCCAAAAGCTGGATCATATGCCCCAAAAATAACTGAACCAGTTGTTAAGGTTCGAATATCCGTAATGGTATTTGAAGAAGCTGCCCATGTTTGATGTTTGCCTTTGCCTGCTTGTGACCAACTAACAATTGGACTTAAACCATTTTCATCATACTCTCCCCCTGCATACAAAGTATCTCCATCTTGTGACCAAGCAACACTACTTATATCACCATTATTTATACCTTGTGTATTGGGACTATACAATAATTTCAAATTTTTTCCTGATAATACATTAACTTGAGTTGAATCGCTAAAGCCAACCGCAATTTTATCGCCGCTAGGTGAAAAGCGGACTGCAAAAGGTTCATTACCTCCCGGTGTTTTGCGTTTGGTTAATAAATTAAAATTTTTATCATAGAGGCGAATATAACCATCATCACAACTACTAGCTAAACGGCCAGTATTATCAAATTCGGCCCACTCACTACGACTGCCATAATCTGTATCTTTGGCTACTTGGCGATAATTTGTACTGCGATAAATACGAATACCTTTTCCTCCAAATAAACTAGTCACTAAATAACGACCATCGGGAGAATAGGCTAGATGAAAAATTACGTTTGGATGTCCGGTGATGCGTTGAGTTAATTCTCCGGTGGCACGATCAAATAGATAGATTTTATGATTTCCTGTTCCAGTCCATTCTCCTTTTGTCCAACCTCCTGCCGCAATAGTTTTCCCATCAGGAGAAATCGCTACCGCATAAATTTTACCTTCATTGCCCTTGCCAATTGGTGGACGGAAAGTACGTATTAATTGACCTTCTGGCAAAGACCAAAGACGCACAGTTTTGTCATGAGAACCAGTAACTAAAAAACGTTCCGCCGTATCGACATCAATATTGGTTATCTTGGCAGTGTGCATCCCAGTTTCTAGCCGTAGGATTGGTTTATTATCCGCATAAACAACATTTTGCCAACAAACTATACATAAGACATTAATTAATAAAAATATTTTTTTCATGGTTTCCCCCAAACAAATAAATACAAAGTTCGCAGCCTATTTTCCTAGTTCCCAACGTCTTCGTTGGGAATTCCTACTATACCGCTCTGCGGTATTCCTTAAAAAAATATGGTTCTTTTATCTCGTTCCCACATGCCATGTGGTAACGCCATAACACCGCGCCGGCGGTGTGTATCAAATAGTATTAATCTTAATATATCAGCAAAATCATAGCTATACTCACCGCTGGTGCGGTGCTTCTGCATTCCCACATGGCATGTGGGAACGAGATAATGGTGGATTTCATTTTATTCTATCCACCCTACATTTGTTACTTTGCTTCGCTTTGGACTCCAATATTCTATTAATCCCTACTTCTATGAACACGAGTAACACACTCCAAACGCCTTATATGACGCATAATCGTAGCAAGATGATCACGACTCTTAACCGAAATACAAAACTTAAGAACACTACGCCCATCATGATTCTCATTAGCAACACGCTCAATATCACTCCTCATATTCGTTATACAAGTCGCAACATTAGCCAAAACCCCCCGTTGATCATTAACCTCAACCCTTATATCAACCAAAAACTCCCCCTCAATTCCAACCTCCCACTCAACCGCCTGCAACTTCTCCACCTTATATTGAGCAACCAACTTACACACAGCAGTATGAATAATAATCCCCTTACCAGTACTTATAAACGCAACAATATCATCCCCCGGAATTGGATGACAACAACTAGCAAAATTAACAACAACATTTTCAGTACCTTTGATAACCAATGGCTTAGGCTTATCATTTTCTATTGGCAACGAAGGAGCCGAATCAAACTGACAAGCAACAATCAATGCTATACGATTACCAAAACCAATCTCAGCTAACAACTTTTCCATACAATCACATTTAAAAGTCTTCAATAAACTTGCCGACTGCTCCTCAGTCAAACTATCAACATGCAAAGAATAAGTTGCTAACTCCTTATCAAGCATATCTTTACCTAACTGAACCGCTTCATCCTGCTGGAGATTTTTTAAAAAATGACGAATATGGCTACGAGCCTTAGCACTCACAGCAAAATTAAGCCAACTTGGGTGAGGACGTGTCCATTTAACAGTGAAAACCTCAACTGTTTGGCCACTTGATAATGGAGTTGACAATGGAACATATTGACCATCAACTTTAGCAGAAGTACATTTATTACCAATATCTGTATGAATAGCATAGGCAAAATCAATGGCGGTTGCACCTTTGTGAAGCTGCATGATTTCGCCACTTGGAGTAAACACATATACTTCTTCTGGAAATAAATCAGTCTTAACATGTTCCAAAAACTCAATAGAATCAGTTGCTCGTATCTCTAATAATTCTTTTAACCATTCACTTGCTCGCCGATAAGATGGATTGGGATAATCACCGCCACTACTAAAATGGTCTAAACCATAAGTTGTTATACCAGTTTCAGACAACTTGTGCATTTCAGTGGTACGAATTTGAGCCTCAATTAATACCCCATGCGAACTAAATAACAAAGTATGAATTGACTGATAACCATTGTTTTTGGGAATTGCTATGTAATCTTTAAAACTCTCAAACATTGGCTTATATAAACTATGCACCGCTCCAAGAGCTAGGTAACAATCCGCTTTGCTATCAACAATTATCCGTAACGAACAGACATTCATTAATTGCAAAAAAGTCCTCTTTTTATTAGACGAAGAAGTCTTTTTCTTATTGCACATATTGAAGTAAATACGATAAGGATTGCGATTGCGTTTACCAATCGTTGCATTAACACTGTATTTGGCTAGTTGTTTTTCAATAGATACTTTGATGTTGTTAAATGTTTCAAACCGTTGCTTATAAACTTTTTGAAGCCTATTAGATAAAATTTGATAGCGTTTCGGATATATAGCCGCAAAACTAAGTTCTTCTAGCTCAGATTGCATAATATTAATCCCTAAACGATTAGCGATAGGAGCATATATTTCCAGAGTTTCTTGAGCAATCCGCCGTCTTGAAGCTGGACTCATAGCCCCCAAAGTTCGCATATTATGTAAACGGTCAGCCAGCTTAACAATTATAACTCGAATATCATGATTCATTGCCAATAACATTTTACGTAGACTGGCAGCCTGAGCATGTTCACGAGTTTTAAATTCAATTGTTGATAATTTGCTAACCCCATCAACTAATTCAGCAACTTGTTTACCAAATTCTGCGGCTAATTCTTCTTTGGTAACATCAGTATCTTCAATAACATCATGCAATAGTGCAGCACATAAAGTCTGAGTATCACTGTGCATTTGCCCAAGAATATAAGTTGCTGCAATCGGATGAAAAATATAGGCTTCTCCTGATTTACGCACCTGTCCTTCATGAGCTTCGGCACTAAATAAATAAGCCCGATAGATTTCCTTAACCTGTGAATCATCAAGGTATTCTTCCAGCAATTTACACAGCTTACTGATTAATATTCTGTTTGAATGTTCTGTTAGTACCGGTAACATGTTGAGTTTTATTTATAGAGAATTATTATTATTAATTTTTTTTTATTGTATAGTTTTTCAGATAAATAATTTCACTTAAAACCTACGAGATTTCCAAAACCTCGCAGGTTTCACACGGTCGCATAACGATGGTTTGGTCCCAACGTCTGGTCGCCGAAAATCTAGAGGTCAATTCTCATCGTATAAATGGTGGATGACACTTCGCTTATTAACCCTACGAATCAATGCCATTTGCATTAAGGAGGGCGAACACATAGGTTCGCCCCTACAGTCAGTCAATATGTGAGGTTTTGTAGGGGCAGACCTGCGTGTCTGCCCTTAACGTGTAAATGACAATGACCCTACGAATAGAATTAAAAAAAATATTAATTATCTTTGGGATTAAAGAAATTATCCCATTGTTCATCTATACGTTCGCAGGATTTTTGTAAATTTAAAACTTTTAAAACTCCATCATCTTGCTCAATTAAGATGCCTTCATTATGCAACTTTCTTACACCATCATCAATTTCAAAGTCAATACTTACTCCATATTTTTCTTCGAGATATTTTTCTACTTCAACATCAAGCTCTTTTTGAGTTAAGTCTTTATCTGGATTATTATATAAAAAACAATAAGCCAAAATAGCCTCTTTACCCTCTTCTTCTTCAGCATTATCAATCAAATAGCTCATAACGCCAAAATTATTATCTAAATTATGGAAATATAAGTTTTGTGATAACACCATCGTGTATTTATTACGTTGAGTAAAAATGTTGGTGATTTGTTTGATGATAATTCCTATCAATCCTCCAAATGCAGTTAGGATTGCAATTGGATTTAAAGCCGCCGCCGCAATTTTGCCAATGGTTGAAATAATACCAAGCAAAGTACCAGCACCACCAGTTACAGCAAGGCGGATTTTATCAAACATTTTAAGCCTGATATTACGGTTAGGGAACAACATTTCTAAATCAGAACGAGGAATATTTTTAAATAATTTCAAGAAAATATGCTGTTCATTGATATCGGCTGGTAAACCACTACGAGATTTGCGTACTTGTTTTTGAGCTTTTTTCTCAAATTGCTCACCTTTGATGGCAACCAATTCTTGCACTCGTTTATCTTCTGATTTTAACTTAATCAAAATAAACATACGCTGATAGATTGGAACTTCAAAAGTCTTTTTAAGCAAGTATAAACTGGTCCAATGACGCTTCTGCTCAACTTTGGTCGCCAATCCACGATAATAAACACTCAGTTGTTCAAAATCTTCTAAATCAACCGAAACGTTTAATCCAGAATAAGAATCTGCTGCCATAGCTTGATTTATATCATCAATTTCTAATACTTCATAATTGGCATTATCAAGTAGTTCTTGCATTTCCTTAACTAAGGTAACTTCTTGTTCTTGCTGTTGTTCAGCAGAATATTCTTGTTTAGTTATATTATCATTATCTGGATTAAATACTGTATAACAACGTTTTAATTCTTCCAAACGGCTATGGAATTTGTAATGATACAAGGCTGCGAAAATCTGGCAAAAGTCACCAAATAACTTTTTTTCTTCATCATCCCAACTAGAATTATTCAGTAAATCTGTTACAATTTCCTGTTTGCTGATAGGAATAAAACGTTTTTTATTGGAGTCATGAATAATTTGTACATCGTCGTCAGACATAAATGTTTCCTATAAATGTTCAAGTTACATGAGTTGATTTAATCAATGTAATTTAAATAAGAGTATACAAAATATAAATAGTCTTGGAACAAATATAAAAAATTAAAATTATTAAAATTCAGTACCTTGGGCTAAATATATATATTTGTATTCTTATTTAATGAAATTTCTAAATAATTATTATACTATATAGGAACTAATAATTTAAAACTGAATTTAATAATATGAGCTGGTTTGAAAAATTGATTCCGTCACGTATTCGTACTGATGGAAAAAGAAGTAAACATACCGTACCTGAAGGTGTGTGGAGTAAATGTCCAGTTTGTCAGGCGGTATTATATAGTCAGGAGTTAGAACGCCATTTAAATGTTTGTCCAAAATGTAATCATCATTTACGAATTGGAGCTCGTAAGCGTTTAAAAGGTTTTCTTGATTCAAAACCAATAGAAGAAATAGGAGCAAATTTATCTCCAATTGATCCATTAAAATTTCGAGATAGTAAAAAATATAAAGATCGTTTAGCACAAGGTTTAAAAAAATCTGGTGAAAAAGAAGCTTTATTAATGATGAAAGGCCAAGTTTTTGGTTTGCCTTTAGTGGCTGGAGCTTTTGAATTTAAATTTATGGGTGGCTCAATGGGCAGCGTTGTTGGAGAACGATTTGTGCGTGGTGCTAACGTTGCTATTGAAAATAATATCCCATTAGTATGTTTTTCTGCCAGTGGTGGAGCCCGTATGCAAGAAGCTTTAATATCATTAATGCAAATGGCAAAAACAAGTGCTGTGCTTAACCGTCTTAATCAGCATGGATTACCATTTATATCGGTATTAACTGACCCAACTATGGGAGGAGTATCTGCCAGTTTTGCCATGTTAGGAGACATAAATATTGCTGAACCAAATGCTTTGATTGGTTTTGCTGGGCCAAGAGTTATTGAACAAACTGTACGTGAAACTTTACCAGAGGGATTCCAACGCAGTGAGTTTTTACTCAAACATGGTGCTATTGATATGATAGTTGATCGACGACAAATGCGAAAGAAAATTGTGTCTTTACTTACTATGTTGACACATCAGCCTTCTAAATTTGTTAAAAGATTGGATCATACAGCAAAAAAATAGATTTCATAGTTGTTCGGGATTCTGTAAAAATATACTTTTTAATTGTGAATTGGTGAATGAAGAATGGTTAATTATTAATGGTTTTGATTTTCATTAACAATTAACAATTAATTGATACATATCAGTCAGTTAAAATTTATCCCGAATACCTATGAACTAGATTTATATTTTTTGGCTTAGTGTCATATCTTAAGTCAAACAATTGGAGTTCAAAGCATAGCTTTGTTAAGATTCTTATTTTAAAATAAATAACACAAAGTTTCATTTTGGACTCCAAAATATATTCTCTTAACTTAATGAAATTTTAAATAAACACATTGAATTTAATTAATAATTAAGCATTCATAATTAAGAATTGCTTACCAACATTATTCCTAAAAATTATGGATAATCAATTTATTTTAATCGGTGCTGCTGTACTTGTGATTATTGGTATTGGGTTGTTAATTTGGCAACGTAATCGCCGTAATAATCATAAAAATCACCGTAAAGAAATGGCCAAACGAACAGATTTATATACAGATGATTTTTTTGATGAAAATAAATCAGAACCACCAGTTGTTGATGATATCGTAGAACTTAAAGATAAAGCAGAACCAATAGAACTAGCTGAACCAACAGAACAGTCTGAATCTGAAGTTGAAAAAACTTCTGAGGAAGAATTACCTGAACCTAAAGAAGAGGATGCGGAGGAGGAAGAGGCTACTAAAAATGCTGAAATGTTGATTGTTTTATATGTTGTTGCACGCAGACAGCCACATTTTATTGGGGAAGATATTTTAAATGTTTTGGAAGAAACTGGTTTGAAACATGGGAAAATGGATATTTTTCATCATTATGGAGTAGGTGAAATAAAAGTTCGTAAACCAGTTTTTAGTGTTGCCAATATAGTCGCTCCGGGTACTCTTAATCCTGATGAATTGGCTGACTTTACTACACCTGGATTAGCATTATTTATGCGATTACCTGGGCCGTTTGGTGGGCGAGTAGCTTTTGAACTGATGCTGAATCATGCAGAACGTTTTGCAGAAGCTCTTGATGGTATAGTAGAAGATGACAAACATACATTAATCAATCAACAAAAAATAACTGTTTTGCGAGAACGAATTGCTAATTTTGAGCAACGTACCGTCAGTCTTGCTATGCTTAAACAATTCTCATAACTTTTTGAACAATATGAAAAATATAATTTTTGGTTTATTAATCTTTCCTTTTTATGTACATGCTGTGGATAATAATCCATCCGAATTTTCCACTCCTGAACAAGAACAACGTTATCAAGAATTAATAAAAGAATTACGCTGTGTTGTTTGTCAAAATCAATCAGTAGCGGATTCTAACGCTGAATTAGCTCAAGACGTAAGGAATCTTGTGCGTGATCAAATTCATGATGGTCAAACAGATCAACAAATCTCTAGTTTTATGGTAGAACGTTATGGAGATTTTGTTTTATATGATCCTCCTTTTAACTCAAAGACTTATTTGTTATGGGGATTACCGTTATTATTAACATTAATTGCGATTATCAGTTTTATATATTTTACTCGCAAACATGTACAAACAACATCTGTTTCAACAGATTTGACTAAAGATGAACAGGCTAAAATTAAACAGGCTCTTGGAGAATAAAATATGATATTTTGGTTAATTGTCAGTGGTTTAACATTGTTAGCTTTAGCTTTTGTTGTCCCGCCATTATTGAGGACTGGCTCTATGGCAAAAGAGGATCGCAATAGTCAGAACGTGGCTATTTATAAAGAACGTTTGGCTGAATTGGAACAGGAAAATATGCATCCCGACCAATTAGCGGCTGCTAAACGAGAGTTGGAAAAGAATTTGGCTCAAGATTTAGAGATTGATACAACTACAGAAGTTGGTTTCAGTAGGGCTAAATGGGCTAGTTTTATTGTCACTCTATTAGTTCCATTTATTGCCATTGGTGGTTATTGGCACATCGGTTCGTCGCATTTGTTGGGAGAACAACCTGAAGTTAAGGTAGAAAATCCACAAAAAACCGATATGACCGAGATGGTTGAAAAATTAGCTAAACGCTTGCAAGAACAGCCTGATGATATAAAAGGTTGGCGAATGTTGGCCCGTTCTTATGCTTTTATGGAACGTTATGATGATGCGGTGAATGTCTATGATAAATTACTGATTTTAGTTGGAAATCAAGATGCAGAATTATTAACTGATTTTGCTCAAATATTAGCTTTGCAAAATGATGGTTTGCTTGCTGGCAAGGCTACAGAATTATTAAAATCTGCATTGAAAATAGACCCGAAAAATCAAAAAGGTTTATGGTTATCTGGTTTTGCTGCCTCGGAACGTGGTGATTTAAAATTGGCAACTGATTATTGGCAACAGTTATTAAATCAATTGCCAGCCGATGACAAGCAAACTCGTCCTATGTTAGAAACTTATCTTACTGAAGTTCAACAAAAACTGGAACAAATTCCGACCTCTAAATCAGTTAAACCAGTTGTAAAAGAACCAATTGTAGAGGAACCAGTTAAAACTCCTTATTTGGGAATTGAAGTATCTGTCAGTTTGGAGGCTTCATTACAAAGTATGGTTAATAATGATGACGTAGTGTTTGTATTTGCTCGTGCGACAACTGGTAAAGCTATGCCATTAGCTGCTGTTAAGAAAACAGTTCATGATTTGCCGTTTAAAGTAGTTTTGGATGATAGTATGGCGGCTATGCCTACTATGAAACTGTCTAGTGCTGAAGAGGTGACAATAGTAGCTAGAATTTCAAGCAGTGGCTCGGCAACGGCTAAATCTGGAGACTTACAAGGTGAAATAAGTCCAATTAAAGTTGGTGATAAAGTTGAGATTGTTATTGAGCAAGTAGTTCCTTAAGAATTCTTTCATATTCCACCGATTTTATCGGTGGCTATTCACATTCAATCCTTTCAGGATAGTTAAATAACCCCAATGGGGTTCACACTCATCGTTATATACAAGTATTTGAAATGAAAATATATTATGTAGGGTGGGTAGTAACGAAGTGGAAACCCACCGAACCTTCAAAATGGTGGATTTCATTCTATCCACCCTACATTTGTTACTTTTAACTTGTGTATAACGATGAGGCATCAATCATCAGTTATTTAGGAAAGATGTCTATAGAATTTCCCAATTAAATAGACTACAGTTATATTAAGCAAGAATTTGATATTTTTATAGATTTTAAGTAAGAATTAAGCATTCATAATTAAGAATTGCTATACTAATAGTTTTTCAGATAAATGTTTTGGCCAAGAAACCTGACAGGTCTTAAGAACTTTTATTTTTCTAAGAAACTATATTACATAAGATTATACAAAATCATGTGATAGTATCCAATTCTTAAATGGTCTAATTTTTTGTTACCAAACTCATCTATTCCTTCCCAACATTCTTCTCTATAGCAATTCCCGAATATGTATGGCACAAAATTAAAGACAATGTATAAAGCAATTACGAGCATCAGAAGGAGTGATAATATTTAAAGCATCAGCAATTGCAAGATATAATTGTTCAGTATCCAAAATAGGAATTTTTTTAAGATAACTCTTGACCTTAGACCAAATATTTTCAATAGGATTAAGTTCAGGAGAATAGGAAGGTAAATACATAACTCCAGCTCCAGTAGTTTCAATCATAGCTATAGCATCTTCATCGTAATGAACTGTAGCATTATCCAAAATAACGACATTGTTAGGACGCAAAACTGGAACTAGAATATGTTCAATAAATGTCCTAAATACAATAGCATTCATAGTTCCTTGATAACACATTTCAGCCACTAGTCCATTAATCCCCTACAGCACCAACAGTGCTTATTGCAAGCTACAGGTTTAATAGGGTTTTCACATTTTGCTCGTGTACCTTTTTCTGAACGTGCATAAGTACGAGTTATATTTGCATTAACACCCATTTCATCAATAAATATAAATTG
>JAUCGL010000106.1 GCA_030378105.1 Candidatus Halobeggiatoa sp. HSG11
ATTTTCGGATGAATAATTTGCTCTTTGATATGTGTCATTTTTTTAGTCATAATAATTTGTTAAATTAGCCATTTTAACAATATTATATATATTTTTCAAATTGTTAAATTTGACAAAGTAGAATTAAAAATTTGCTAAATTGTGCCTTATTTAATCCTGAAAGCTCTGATGCAAAAGTCAATGAATGTTTGCGAGTTTCAACCATGATAGAGAGAAGGAACCACAAGCAAACTGGGTGTAATCTTATTTTTATATCAATGTTTTTAAGTATCCAATTCCTCAATTGATAAAATCTCATAGTTTGCTCCTCCTATATTTGTTCAAAAAAATAAGAAAATATCTTCTATTTTTGCACAAAAAACACAAAGAAACAATCTTTTACTTAAAATTTATATCAAGTCTCAGCATTTGAAATTATAAATAAGCTAAATAAAATGGGTACTTATAGATGGAAAATTTCACAGCCTCTTATTTTCTGGTACAATAGAAGCTAGATTAAAAATTTGGGGAAACCTTTAAGGAATACAAGAATGCATGTTTACCAACAAAATAAATTACTATTTATTTTGACATACCGTAAAGGGAAATGACTTGCAAGAAAGACTCGGAGAGATGTTTGATATGTCACATCCAAAAGCAAATCTTTGGATTCATGTGTTACATGAAGTACTGAATCAAATGTTAAACGAAACAGGCATCATAACCTGCAAGAAATGCTGGTGATCTCAGGAAAAATCTTGATAACCAAGCAAAAGATAAAATTAAAGTAACAGAATCAGAAATGAATTCTGAAATTGAAGTAATAAATTACAGAAACGGAAATTCAAGAAACAACAGATGAAAGCTGTGCTTTGATAAATATTGATTTATATCTTCAAGATGGTTCTGAAAGACCAATTAATCGTTCACTTGATAATGCAATACAAAAAATCTTTGGTAGTCCTCCAAAAAGTAGTGATGACTCCAAAAAACATGTTAAGTCTCAAATACATAAGCAGGTTTAACACTACATATTGGAGGACTACCAAATCTTTTATAGTGGAAAACAAAAACGACATACTGTGAAAAACATTTTATGTAATTGATGTTGGTGGTTATGTTCATTTTTTGAGTGATACCTGTGAAGGCAAAAAGAACGATAAAAAACTTGCCGATGAAATTGAATATAATCTACCAGAAGGAAGTTATCTTTGTCAAGACACTGGTTTTCAGGGATTTGAAATTTCAGGAGTGAACATAGTTCAACCCAAAAAGAAACCTCGAGGTGGTAAACTAACCGAAGAAGAAAAAGAACGAAACCGTACTATTTCAAGTGTGAGAGTTCGAGTTGAACATGCTATTTGTGGAGTCAAACGTTGCAGAATTGTCAAAGATAAATTGAGAAATTGGAAGCATAAATTCAAAGATTTTGTTATGGAAACTTGTTGTGAATAACACAATTTCCGACTTAGTTAACGACCATGGAACTATGAAACGGCTATCATTTAAATCGGTATAATGTCTAATAAATTGTTGCATCTGACATTTTTTAACTCGTAAGCCATATATATTAACAATACCTTCGCCAATACCAAAATTGTTGTTTCGGGAATGAGGTACGATTTTCCCGAAACCCAAGTTAAATTGAGAGTTTCGGGAAATCCACTTTGCTCCATCCCCGAAACAAATATCAAATTGGCGAAGGTATTAATCAATAAATTACTTTGATAGGGTGATTAAGTGAGAACGTCATGCACCTTATCTTATCGGCGGCTCAAAAATAGTGTTATATTTAAAAGTAAAGATATGAAATACAAAATGGCGAAGCAAATGATGGAAAATCGTCACTACTTTATTTAAGACTACCAACATTGTTAAATTGATAATTGTCAAATAAATTGAGAAATACTAAAAATAAAATTGACCTAACTTAAAAATGGTATTAACTTTGAATAAGAAAATCTATTGTAATTGGTTATACATTTTTGTTATTATTTGCCATATTTATTCAAAATTAAATTCTTTTTTAATCTTAAAACCAAGTCGAGAATACCATGAGCTTATTGATGGATGCTTTAAAAAAAGCTGATGAAGCTGCTGCTGTTGATACACCATCTACCATTCCAGATGAAAAAACTAATGACTGGAATGATGAACTATTGCCACAGTTTCAGATAAATTCTCAAATTGATACAGATTCTAAACCGGCAGACGATGCTCCTACATCTGAAGAATGGGGAGATGAATTTTTACCACAGTTTCAAAATGAACAAACTAAAAATCCAGAAATAGAAAATGTACAAAATAATATAATCAAAAATAATGAAGAGAATATTAATAGTATAGAAACTAATGAATTATCTCCAGAGCAAACTGAAACCAAATTAACTTATGAAGAAAATGTTGTTGATGATATAGAACCTGTTGAATTAATTGAACCTCCAGCTCAGACCGAAATTAAATTATCTGATACTAATAAATTAAAAGATAAAGATATTGGTGAAATCCAAAACCTATTTTCATTAACTGAACACCATAACGAAACTGAAGATTCACAAATTCCAATATTAGATATACATGAACAATCTCCATTAGAAACACCAACAGAACCTCCAAAAGAAGAATATCAGCCTCAAGATGCTCAACGAATTTTTACTGCTACAAAAAATCCTCCAAGTAGTTCTTCTAAACGTACCATATGGTTAATAAGTATTTTAGGAATTATATTGATAGGTATGGGAGCTGGCTATTTTTATTTACAACCATCTTCAAACCAACAATCAACTTTAAAATTAGGTCAGTTATCCAAACAGCCTAAATTTAATCAGACTCCTATTGAGCAAGCAATTCCTGTTAAACAACCACAAACTTATGAATCAGTTGAAATTGTGGATGATAAACCAGTGCAACCAACACCTATCAAGATTCCTAAAATCAAACCAGTTATTAAAACAGTTAAACCTATTCCAATTCAAATTCCTCAAACTATATCTACAAATAAAATCAACCAAGAAAAAACTGGTA
This sequence comes from Candidatus Halobeggiatoa sp. HSG11, assembly GCA_030378105.1. Taxonomy (GTDB): domain Bacteria; phylum Pseudomonadota; class Gammaproteobacteria; order Beggiatoales; family Beggiatoaceae; genus DRQV01. Next base: position 3,004 of record JAUCGL010000106.1, read on the forward strand.
TTCGTACCTTGCGTAAGAAAAAAGTTAATTCTGTTAGCAAGGATTTATCAAAAGCTTACACTGCTCTGCAAAGTGGCAATAATAAGACAGCTAGACGTAAATACCAACAAGTTCTACGACATGACAAAACAAATCGTGATGCTTTGTTAGGAATGGCTGCTTTAGCGATACGAAATAATAATATCCCACAAGCTCAACAATTTTATCAACTTGTATTACGTAAATATCCTAAAGATGTTCATGCTCAAATTGGTTTAATTAATAGTTTTGGTAATGCTCCTAAAAATGAAACTCAATTAAAACTTTTGTTGAGACAATCACCTAAAGCGGCATATATTCATTTTAGTTTGGGTAATTTATATGCTAATCAGGAACGTTGGGAATTAGCTCAACAAGCTTATTTTGATGCAATGCGTTATAATAAAAAACATGCCGACTATGCGTATAATCTTGCAATAAGTTTAGACCGTATTAACCAACCTAAAGCAGCTTTAACTTATTACAAACGAGCCTTGAATTTAATGAACAATCAAGCAATTAGATTTAATCCCAAAACATTACAAAAACGTATAGATACCCTAACAAAAGTTCTTAAATAGGAATCAACTTTGTATTTTCCTTAATAAACTAACCTTGTATTTTTATATTAAACACTAAATATAATGGTACATAAAATGCTTTTAAGAATTCTACTATGCACTCTACAAAAATATTATTGTTGTTGTTTATATTAATTGGATTTGGTTGTACTCAGAACGTCTCTATCCCTGATAAATTTGTTCGTACTTCTCCGCCATCAGAAAAAGTTGTTAAAACTCCGAATGACATTCTACAAACATTTAGGACTTCCGTAGTTGAAAATGATAAAGAATACCATTTGGGTACCGGTGATGATATAACAATTGAAGTTTGGGGTTACCACGAATTATCAGGTAAGCATATAGTAGGTCCTGATGGTAAAATAACTTTGCCTTTGGTTGGTCCTATTAAGTTGACTGATTTATCTCGCGAGCAGGCCGCTGAAAATATTGCTAATAAACTATCTAAATATTATTTAAATCTGTCAGTTGCAGTACGAATAAATCAATACGCTTCTAATCGAGTGTTAGTTTTAGGCCGAGTGTCTAGACCAGGTGAAGTACGTTTTAATATGACCACTCCCACTTTATTAGAAGCTATTTCATTGGCTGGTGGTTTTAGCAATGCAAGTGGTTTACAAGGAGAAGCTCAAAGTTTGTCAGCAACTCGTTGTGCTATATTTAGAGGTCAAGATAAAATTGTTTGGATAGATATAGAACCATTGCTTACTGGTACAAACTTATCTCTTAATTTACCATTAAAACGAAATGATATTGTTTACATACCTGATATTAAAGAAAAACTAGTATATGTATTAGGACAAGTGCATAATCCAGGAGCTTTTCGCTTATTACCACAAATGTCATTATTTGAATTAGTGGCCAGAGCCGGTGGTCTTACTAGAGATGCCGATTTTGGTTCAATTAACGTAATCCGTCCATCATTGGGAACTAATGAACCTATGACTCTAAGTGAATTAATGGCTCCCGAGGAAGAACTTGATAATATTCTCCAAGAAGGAGATGTTATTTATGTGCCAACAAATACTATTGCTAAAATTAACTATGCTATTCAATTTCTCAATCCGTTTACCACTATGTTAGGTATTTATGCAGACATTGCTTCGATTCAAGCTGATTCTCAACGACATCGATTGGATAAAGAAAAAGAAAGTTTAGAGCTTGAACGTACCAATATTGAAAATGAAAAAGCTGTTAATTCCATATTAGAGTAATTATGCCATCTACTTCTGAAGAAAAACCTATTATTACCGGAAGGTTTAAACCTCTGGTAGCTATTTTAAAATATAAATTGCTGATTTTATTAACTATAGTATCGGTGATTGGACTAGGAATTCCGATTGCATCAAAATTTGGGACCTCAAGCTATGAGGCCAATGCAGTTATATTAGTATCTCCTAAATTTATCCCTAACCTTGCTTCTGAAAGAGGGATGGATTTAGGACGAACTCAATATAATTTTTATATTAAACAACAGATTAACATGATAAAACGGAAGGATGTATTAAGAGAAGCATTGCAAATACCAGAAGTGCAGAAATATTGGTTACGAGATAAAGAAACTATTGAAAATTCTATCATACGTTTACAAAATTCGATTACTGCTAAAAATAGACGTGGAACTCCCTTTCTTAAAGTTTCCTTGGTTGATAAAAAATCTCAATATTTAGATATAATCCTTAATGCAGTTATAGAAATTTACTTAAAGAAAAATAAGGCTGAAAACCTTTATGATAGTGATGGGCGAATTGCAAGGCTAAAACAACGTCGTCAAAATTTAGAAAATTTGATTGTAACTAAACGTAAACGCCGTACTGAAATTGCTGAGGAGCTTGGAGTAACTACTTTTCAAGAAAATAGTTTGAACCCTTATGATGATATTCTGATTGAAAATACCTCTGTTTTTAGATTAGCTCAACGTAAACGAGTTGAAGCAGAAACCAGTCTAGCATCTTTGATTAATAAACGTAATAATAATAGCAAGACTATTTTAGATGTATTAGTTAATGAAATGGTTGCTAACGATGGTATTTTAAAAAATTATAAAACTCAGTTGCAAGCAAGACGCACGGAATTATTAACTCAAATGGCTGGTTTGACCGAACAACATCCAAGTTATAGTCGGGCTAAAAAAGAAATTACTAAAATTGAACGTAATATTGAACAAGAAACTAAAAAATTAACTAAAGATATTCGAGAGAGATTATTAGAAAAAAGTAAGGCTGATATTTATCAAGCTAAAGGTATTGAAAATTCTTTAAAAAATGAACTAGATAAACAACGTACAAGAGCTAATCGTTATTCTACTTTATACAACGAAGCTTTAATCATTAATAAAGAAATTTCTAGAGTTTATTTGCAATTAGATAAAATTCAAAAACAAACTGATTTTTTAACAATTGAATCTGATGCTCCTGGATTTGTTAGACTAGATACTCCAGCTTCAGTTTCTGTTAAGTCTGGTAAACGCAAACAAATTTTAATATTATCAATAATTATTGCGTTTGGAGCCGGAATTGGGATAGCAATATTTTTAGATTTATTGGATAGACGGATACGAACTCCCGGTGAAATCCATAAAATTCTTGGCTTCCCACCTATTGCATGGTTGTTAGAAAGTAGCAATAGTAAGGATGTTGAACAACTTGCTAATGATTATTTGCGGCGAATGGCACTAGCGTTGGAACGAGATTGGCATGTCCATGATACTGATTGTTTTGTATTAACCTCGGTTAAACCTGGAGCTGGCACAACTAAATTAACCTTGCAATTAGCCCATGTTTTGACAGAATTAGGAGTAAATACTTTAGCATTGGAAATGAATGCTTTTAAAAATGATAACCGTTATACAGAAGGTACTACTTCCAATCAAGGTTTGACTACCTTATTAAATTCGGACAATGAACTAGCACCAGAATTATTAATAGTTCCAGCTACTGACAAATTACCAGATCGATTGCCAATTGGTGAAACTCAGTCACGACATTTGAAAACTCATGGTAAACTATTAAATTTGTTGAAACAATTGAAAACTCAATATGATTTAATAATTATTGATACTCCACCATTATTATTATCAGCCGATGCCGAATTGTTAGGTAAAGTTGCTGGAGGCGTTTTACTAGTTGTTGAAGCCGAAGCTATAACACCAGGTGAATTAAAACGGGCAGCATCTTTATTACAAAGATTAAACCCACCAGTAGTTGGTGCAGTATTAAATCGAGTCAAAGTATTTCGAGGTGGAGGTTATTTCGGTGATCTTATTGAAGAATATAAAACTGGTATTAAGAAAAAACCCAATTGGATTAAACGTTTGTTATGGAAATGATTTCAGTAGTAGTCATTGGTCGTAATGAGGGCCAACGGTTGGTAGATTGTATTAAATCAATCCAAACATTAGAAGAACTAACAGAAATAATTTATGTTGATTCTGATTCTACCGATGGTAGCCCAGAACGAGCCAAAAAATTAGGAACTAAGGTAATTATTGTTCATCCAGAACGACCAACGGCTGCCATAGGGCGTAATGCTGGTTGGCAAGCAGCAAATAATTCATTGATATTATTTATGGATGGCGATACAATTCTTAATAAAGACTTTCTTAAAGTTGCCTTACCGATGTTTGATGACCCTAAAGTAGCTGCCGTATGTGGTCACTATCGAGAACTTTATCCAAAAGCTTCTATCTATCAAAGAGTACTTGATTTGGATTGGATGGTGCCAACTGGAGTCGTATCATCCTGTGGTGGTATTGTATTGATGCGTAAAAATGTGTTAGAAGAAGTGGATGGTTATAACTCTTTACTGATTGCCGGTGAAGAACCTGAAATGTGCCAGCGAATTCGGGCGGCTGGTTATACCATTCACCGCATTGATGAACCGATGATTTTGCATGACTTAGCTATTAAAAGCTGGTCACAATATTGGCAACGCTCAGTTCGTACTGGTCATGCCTACGCTGAAATTTCTTGTATGTTAGAAACATCTTCTTTAGCCGATTTTTACAAGAAAAAAGCTGGTGGCATTCTATGGCAACAAGAATCTAAGAAGAATTTTATCAATGCTGGTGTGTGGATTGCTATATTTGTATTAGGTTTGTCAATGACAATTTTTTCATGGTTGCCATTACTATTTTGTATAAGTTTATTTTTACTATTTAGTTTGCGTACTAGTTGGAAAAATCGTTGGAAATCAAAAGATAAATTTTCCATATTTCTATACGGATTACATTCCCAGTTTCAGCATATTCCCATTATGATAGGACAACTTTCTTATTATTATAGTCGCTGGCGTGGAAAACGGCGTGGACTGATTGAATATAAATAAATTTTTAGTTTAAATAGTTTTGAGCAAAATTTAAAAACATATATTTCCTATAGGGTAGGTCGCATACTTTAAGTAATAATGCGTAAATATTTAATTATAACATTAGGTTGTCTGTTTTCCGTATTAGGTTTTTTTACCAGCCAAATATTAGAACAACGGCAAATTAACTCTGAATTTATTCAGACTAGTCAAGAATATACGAAGCTAATCCATAATAATATTCAAAATATTCTTGCAATTATACCAAATATTGCTCATTTATATAAATCCAATTCTTATTCCAATAATAAATTATCTTTCCATTCTGATACTTTAGTTATAGCTTGGCTACCACGAATTGTCCATGCTGAAAGAACTAAATTCGAGTTAGAACATACCCAGATATTAGAAAAAAATAGAATTGGAGATATAGTGCCGGCTACCAATCGAGATAGCTACTTTCCTCTGTTATATCAAATTGATAAATATATGTTGGGTTTTGATTTTGGTTCTGAAATTAATTTTCTTAATACAACAGATACCATAACAATTTATCCTAATAATAATTCTCACTATAATCTATTTTATCCAGTCTATAATTCACAACAATTACAAGGTATTATTTTTGGAGTTTTAGATATTAAATTAGCTTTACAAAATATAATACCAAATGATATCAACATTCAACTATTGAATGGAGAACATCTTTTATATTCAACTGGTACAAACCAACAATCAGCTTTATCAATTGAAAAAAATTTTAATATAAATGGAATTAATTTAACTGTTATATATAACTCAACTAATAAATCATTAATATTTCCGCTAATTATACTATTAGGTGGTTTTTTATGTACATATGCTATAGTTCTTTATACAACTAAATCAATGAAGTATGCAAAATGTTTACAAGACATGAAGGAAGAACATTCTAAGACTGATATGGAACTTAGATTAGCAGAAGAGGATTTAAGAGAATATAGCCTAGCATTAGAAATTCAAGTTATTCAAAGGACACGAGAATTAGAACAACAAAATAAGTTATTTCAACAAGAAATTTGTGATCGAAAACATATTGAAAATATGTTGCGTGAAAAAGAAGAATTTTTACGTTTAGTTATCAATAATATTCCTCAATTAGTATTTTGGAAAGATATAAATGGAGTATACCTTGGTTGCAATAAAGTATTTGCGAAATTTTTTGCAGTAGAGGATATTGTTGGTAAAACTGATTTTGATTTTATTCCACAACGAGCACAGCATATATCTGAAATAGAAAATAAAATAATAACAAAAAATATTCCGATATATCATATGATAGAAAAAATTTCCCAAAATAGTCAAAAACGTTGGATAGAAACTAATAAAATTCCTTTACACGACACTGTTGGTAGAGTTATTGGTATCTTAGGAACTAGTGAAGATATAACTGAACGTCAAGAACATAAACAAACTTTGGAACTTAAAGTTGCTGATAGAACTCGTGCATTGCTCAAACAAGAGGCTTTTTTACGTCTTATTATAGATAATATCCCTCAGTTTATTTTTTGGAAAGATAAAAATTCTATCTATCTAGGTTGCAACAAAAGAGTCGCTCAGTTTACTAAATTGGAAACTACTGATGCAATTATAGGTAAGACTGATTTTGATTTGGTTTGGAAAATAAAAGCTAAATACTTCCAACAAAAAGATCAGCAAGTTATGCATACAAATACTCCAGAATATCATGTTATAGAACGAATTTTACATCCAGATGGTTCTATATTTTGGGGTGAGACCAATAGAATCCCTTTACATGATGACAGTGGCAAAGTTGTTGGTATTTTAGGCACGATGGAAGATATAAGTGGTCGTAAGCAAGCCGAAGATGCCCTTAAGCGTGCCAACGAAAGAGTAACAACTGTATTGGATAGCTTGAATTCAACAGTATATGTTTCTGATATGCAAACATATAAAATATTATTTGTGAATAAATACACTCAAAAGAATTTAGGCAAAAGTGATGTTATTGGTAAAATTTGTTGGCAAACGATTCATACTGGTCAACAAGAACCTTGTAATTTTTGTACTAATAATAAATTGATTGATAAAAATGAACAAGCAACCGAAGCTTATAATTGGGAATTTCAAGATCGAGCTAACAACCGTTGGTTTCATATTCAAGATCGAGCTATCCCTTGGGATGATGGGCGTTTAGTTAAACTTTCTGTGCTTACTGATATAACTTCTCGTAAACGAGCATTGGAAGCATTAAGAGAGCGAGAAGTTCATCTCAATGCTATATTTGATAACGCTGCTGCTGGTATTGTGCTAGCTGATATTAATGGTTATTTTCATCATTGTAATAGCAAATGGCTCAATATGACTGGTTATGATGCTGAAGAAATGATTAATTTTACTTATCTTGATATAACACATCCTGATGATATTGATATAAGTAAGAGGCATTATGAGCCGCTAACAGTTAATGCAATTAATAGTTATCATATTGAAAAACGTTTTTTACGAAAAGATGGGAGTTTTTTCTGGGCTGACGTGTCGATGACAGTGATACGTAATCATAAAGGTTTGTTTAAATCGGTGATTGGAGTTATTGTTGATATAACTGAACGTAAAAAAGCTGAGGATAATTTACGAGCAAGTGAGGCACGCTATCGTGGAGTAGTGGAAGACCAAAGTGAATTAATTTGCCGTTTTTTACCAAATACCACTTTGACTTTTGTGAATGATGCTTACTGTCGTTATTTTGAAGTTAAGCGTAAAAAAATCTTAGGCCAAAGCTTTTTAAAGTTGCTTCCCGAAGAAGTACATAAACTCGTTATGAATAATTTACAATTGCTCATTCATAAACAAAAATCTACTGTTGTATATGAATATTCATTTACTGATGATAACGATAATGTTTGTTGGCAACAAAGATCGGATCGAGCTATCTGTGATGATACTGGTAAAGTTGTGGAATTACAATCTGTGGAAACTGACATAACTCAACGCAAGTTAGCAGAAACCAAATTACAAGCTGCCAAAGAAGTTGCTGAAGCTGCTAATCTAGCTAAGAGTACTTTTTTAGCTAATATGAGTCATGAATTACGTACTCCTCTTAATGCAATTTTAGGTTATACACAAATTTTTAATCGTGATAATGCCTTAAGTAATAAACATAAAGATGGTTTAAAAATTATTGAGCGGAGTGGAAATTATCTGTTGACTTTAATTAATGATATTTTAGACCTATCCAAAATAGAAGCTGGCAAAATTGAACTTTATTTAAGCGATTTTAATTTTAATCAATTTATCCAATCTATAACAGAAATTTTTCAAATTCAAGCTAAACAAAAGGGCATTTCATTCGTTTATCAACCACTTTCACAGTTACCAAATTGGATTTATGCCGATGAAAAAAGATTACGCCAAATTGTAATTAACTTGCTGGGCAATGCTATTAAATTTACTCAAAAAGGACAGGTAACTCTTAATGTAAGTTATGAAAATTCTGATATTCATTTTCAAATAGAAGACACTGGAATTGGAATTTCAGAAGATGATTTAAAAAAGATATTTTCACCTTTTCAACAAGCTGGTAATCCTAATTATCAGGCAGAAGGTACTGGATTAGGTTTGTCAATTACCAAAAAATTAGTTGAAATGATGGGTGGCAAGCTGCAAGTTACAAGTGAATTGAATAGAGGGAGTATTTTTTCTACAACATTAAGTTTACCAGAAGTGTCTGGATTAGATTCTGCTAAAATATCTATTTTGCAAACTGTCACTGGTTATGTAACTGCAAACTCATACCAATTTAAAGTATTAGTTATTGATGATAAGCCAGAAAATCGTTCAGTAATAACTAGTTTATTAAAACCACTTGGTTTTATTGTGATTGAAGCCGATGATGGCCAAAATGGATTGGATAGAGTATACAAATATAATCCTGACATTATTATTTTAGATTTAATGATGCCGATAATGGATGGGTTTGAATTTGTGCAATGTTTAAGACAGAATTTTAAAAATACGATAGTTATTGCAGCTTCAGCTAGTGTATTTGAACATCATCGTGATAGTAGTATAAAAGCTGGTTGTAATGCTTTTTTACCTAAACCAATTAATGCTGATGATTTGTTAAATTATTTACAAACATATTTACAGTTAGAATGGATTTATGAAGAAGCAGTTGCGAAAAAAAGTTTAACTGAAACAAATTTAACCACCACTCAACTATCACCAGAAATAGCTAGTAATTTTCTGGATTTAGCTATGATGGGAGATGTTAATGGAATTTTAGAGCAAGCCGAAAAATTGAAACAAACTGATTGCAATAGTTTGGCAGAAAAGATTATTCAGCTTGCAAATAATTTTGATGATGAAGAAATTTGTGAATTGGTTAGACCATATATCTGATGTTATGCAAGTTTGATTTCTAATATTGAGAAATACTATTAAAAAAGAACGTGATTTTTTAGGAGTAGCAAGGTTTACTTGCAAGTCGAAACAAGGAAACCTTGTACTCCAAAAATCATACTACTTTGCATAATGTCAGTATATAAAAAATATTTAAATTTTGGTTAAGGATTTTCTTTATTATGCTTTTCAAGAGCCTTGTTGTAAGCACCAACAATATCAGTCCGTAATACTATACCAACTATTTTACGTGAACCCATTTCTTCAACCACTGGCAAACGACTGATTTCTCGCATTCCTAAACGTTGTAAAGCAACACCCATTGGTTCAAATGGATAAGTAACCAACACATCAGTTGTAGCAATATCAGCCACTATCTGGCCAGCAACTTTACCTCTAGTCATAGCATTATCCAAATCCTTAATACTAACAATACCAGCCAATTCTTCCGATTCGTCTAATACTGGAAAACCATGTCGATGGGTTTCGGCAAATTTTTCCATAAGTTCTTCCAACGACATAGTTGCTGATACCGTATCAACTTTAGTTGACATAACCTCATCTACAGTTAAGCTCGACATTAAATCAACTCGTTGACCGGGAACAGCCCTTCTTGGTTGAATGCCACGTCTAACCAATTTGGCAGTATACATTGAAGTTGGTGTTATATGCTGTGCTACTAAGGTTGCTACAACTGTGGTCAACATAATTGGTAAAATCAGTTGATAGTTACCAGTTAATTCAAATGCCACTAGAATAGAAGTCATCGGAGCATGGGCAGCACCAGCAAAAAATGCAGCCATTCCTGCAAGGGCATAAGCACCTGGTGGAGCAGTCATAGTTGGGAATATAATATTAACAATATGTCCAAACGTGCCACCCAGCATAGCCCCCATAAACAAAGTTGGAGTAAATGTTCCACCAGTACCACCTGATCCTAAAGTGAGACTTGTAGTAAAAATCTTAAGCAAAAACAGTAAAAATATTGCCTTTAAAGTAAATGCGTTGTTAAGTGCGTCATGAATACTCTCATATCCCATTCCAAATAAACGTGGTACTCCATCAACTTTAAAAGTGAAATAACCAACAACTCCCAAGATTAAACCACCTAATACTGGTTTAACATAGTCAGAAACAGGGACTTTGTTCCAAAGTTCTTCCATACCACCCAGCACTTTGACAAAAGCAACAGCAAAATAAGCAATTACTACACCTAACAAAGCATATAAGAGTAATTCAATTGGACTTTCCATCGTATATCGAACCACGAATGATAAAGGCTCACGATAAAATTGAGCAATTGTATCTGCTACAACAGCCGAAATCACCACTGCACTAAAATAGCGAGCTTCAAGATGACCCAAGATAATTTCAAGGGCAAATACAGTACCAGTTATTGGAGCATGAAAAGTTGCTGAAATACCGGCTCCAGCTCCACAAGCTAATAATAATCGTAATCTTTCTGCATTTAAGCCAAAAATTTGCCCCACAGTTGAACCAATGGAAGAACCAATCTGAGCAATTGGGCCTTCTAAGCCAACCGAACCTCCACTACCAATACATAATGATGAAGTTATTGATTTAATCGCTGCAACTCGAGGTCGAATAACACCGCCTTGGACTGTTACAGCTTCCAATACTTCTGACACACCATGACCTTGAGCTTCACGGGCTGAATTAAGTATAATGGGTGCAAATATTAAAGCTCCGATGGCTGGGATAACAATCAAATAATATTCACCAAACCAATCGAGTAGCCCCCACAGTTTTTCTTCAAAAAAGATATGATGGACAAAATGGACTAACCATTCTGTAAAAATTGCTCCAAATCCTCCCCCAATCCCAACTATTAATGCCAAAGTAGTTATTATGACCACATCCGGCAAATTCCGTAATTTCTCTAAAAAAGTTTTAGGCTGATCCAATTAAATTCTCCTGTTAGCAATTATCCTAATAATACCACAATTATGGCATAATTTCTAAAATCATAAAATATTTACTTAAATATAAGTAACTTATTTAATGTATTGAAGTTAAACAGATTTAACATAATAGTCTACTGAATTTAAATAAAAGTTCTTGTTCTCAACCTCTTTGGTTCATTACCATTAAGTTAAGAGAATATATTTTGGAATCCAAAGCGAAGCTTTGTGTTATTTATTTTAAAATAAGAATATTAACAAAGCTATGCTTTGAACTCCAATTGCAAAATTTATAATATAGGTATTAAAAATAAAATAGTTTCAGTGTTATTCACCAAAATTCAATATCTACTTATGTTGAAAATTTGCCATCCATTTTTGTGGAAGATTTTTGGATTTAATTGTTGTCTGTAAATCTTCCAATGATTCATAAGGACGATTTTCAATAATTTTCTGTGCAGTTTTACTGCCAATACCGTCTATAGATGCTAAATCAGAATGCTCATCATTGATAAAATTCAAAAAAGGAGCATGGCTATCAGATTCCAATTTTTTGCGTAATCTTCGCACAGCATCTCGCACTTGTTTTGGAGCCGTTCCACCTATATGATTACGAGAATTAACCGAGCCTTCTAAAGTTAAAAATTCATATATATCATCTTTAATAACTGAAGAAAATTGTTGTAACACTTCTAAATTCAAATTATCTAAATCACAATTAGCATCAATACAATATCGTACTGCCTTGCCAACAATCTCGTGAGCATCTCGAAATGGCACTCCTTTTCTAACCAAATAATCTGCTAAATCAGTTGCAGTAGTAAATCCTTGTTGGGCTGCATTTCGCATATTTTCCCGATGTATCTGCATAGTTGGGATCATATCCGCATAAACTCGTAAACAACCTTTAACATTATCAACAGTGTCAAATAATGGTTCCTTATCTTCTTGATTGTCCTTGTTATAAGCCAATGGTTGTGACTTCATTAAAGTCAATAAACTAGTTAAATTACCATAAATTCTGCCAGTTTTACCACGAACTAATTCTGGTACATCCGGATTTTTTTTCTGTGGCATAATAGAAGAACCAGTACAAAAAGCATCACTTAACTCAATAAAATTGAATTGAGCCGATGACCATAGTATCAATTCTTCGCCAAAACGTGATAAGTGCATCATCAACAATGCAGCATCTGCGGTTAATTCAATTGCAAAATCTCGATCACTAACTGCATCTAAAGAATTTTCGGCAACTTCAGTAAATCCAAGTAATTTAGCGGTGTAGTGTCTATCTATTGGATAGCTTGTACCAGCAAGAGCAGCAGCACCAAGAGGCATTATATTAACTCTTTTTCGACAGTCTTGTAAACGTTCTTTGTCTCGCCATAACATTTCACACCAAGCCAATAAATGATGACCAAAAGTTATTGGTTGAGCATTTTGTAAATGGGTAAAACCCGGCATAATAGTATCAGCTTCACGGTCAGCAACTGTGTTTAAGGCAACAATTAAACGTACAAGTTCGGCATTGATAATATCAATTTCATCTCGTAGATATAAACGTATATCTGTAGCTATTTGGTCATTTCGAGAACGGCCAGTATGGAGTTTTTTACCTACAATTCCAATTTTTTGTACTAAACGAGTTTCAATATTCATATGAATATCTTCTAGAGCTGTTGACCAGTTAAAGTCACCTTGTTCAATTTCAGTTTGAATTTTGGTTAAACCGGCTATTATTTGTCTAGATTCAGTATCAGTTAATACGCTCACTTTAGCCAACATACGAGCGTGAGCAATTGAACCAGTTATATCGTATTGATACAAACGTTGGTCAAAGTCAATAGAAGCTGTGAATGCTTCAACAAAGCTATCAGTAGTAGCAGTAAAACGGCCACTCCAAGGTTTTTCTATCATTTTTTGTTATATGCAGTAGATGCAAAAATATCAATTTGTTAAAATTATATCGTTATTGTATTATTTATTAAATCAGTTTATCATCTTTACTTACTGTTGTATAGAATTAATACAATACCATAATTAACAATCATATTTGACGTAATTAAAATTATTTACACATTAATTTATTATTTTTAAACTTCAAATAACATATATGTAACACTAGTTATTTGTCGTTAGCATAGAAAATTTAACAAACTTTATCGTTTAAATTGTTGCATTTTTATTAACTATGTTATAGGGTATAGCTTATGGGATAATTTGGATTAATAGTTTTCATATACACAGTTTTTATACAAAACCTTTTATTTATACTTTTTTAAATTAAAATGTAACCATCCATATAGGGGATAATTTTATGAAAAAATGGTTAGCCGTTAGTAGTTTAGTAGTTTCCATGTCTTGTGTTGGTGTTAGTTATGCAGAACCAGTTTCAAGCTCTGAAGCCGCTACAGGTACCGCAATTGCAGCTGGAGTTGGAGCAGTAGCTGCTACTTCTATCGTAGTTGGAGCTGCCGCTGGTGCAGGTACAGCTTACCATATGAATGAAAATATGTTTGCTAATTGTCCAGATGCACAGACAGCTTGTGATGCTGCTCAAGTTGGTACATATACTGGTGCTGGTTTAGGTACTCTTTGGGGTATTGCTTGTTTAGCAACTGAAGGTGCAAACCTAGTTGGTTTAGCCAGTATTGGTAGTATGGTTGGTGGTGGAGTGGCAGCCGGTGCAGCTACAGTAGTAGTTGCTCCAGTAGTAGCTGCTGCTGCTGTAGGTGGAGCTACTTATTGGGTAGTTAAAGATTGGGATTCTATAGCAAGTTTGTGGTCATCTGCTCCTAAAGCATCTGCCGCAACTCCTACAACTCCTGCAGTCCCAGCTGTTCCTGCAGTCCCAGCTGTTCCTGCAGTCCCTGTAGTCCCATAATTTTTTACATAGGTAGAGGTTTATTTTAAGACCTCTACTTAAACTATCTCTGTTTGCTTAATGTTGTATGTAATATCTAGCCTATCGAAAAACAGCTTTTATTCTGTCTTAAAATTTCCCATTTTTTGATTTTTAAAGTACCATAGGTTTTTACACCTATGGCTATTCATGTTTCACTCCTTCTCGGGGTTAACCCTATAGAGTCATTAGCAAGCCGTATCCATACCTTGTTCTTTGTAGCTTATGACAAAGAATCCCTACCCACATCTTATCACATTGAATATTGAACTCGTAAGCCGTATAAAATTACGATTTGGTAAGGTGCGTGGTAGCGTCTACATCATCTCTAACTTAATCTTGGAGCGAACTTTCAGTCACTCAATAATGGTACTAGTTAAGTTAAGGTAATATACAAAATGATATTGAAACATATAGATAGACAAGAAATTCCTGTTAAATGGGTACGACTTCTTGAAGGTATTATGTCACCTACATATCGAATTACAATTGAACCTGAATCAACATTTAATGAAATTTCAAAAACTGATGTTAAAAAAAGCAGGAAAGATATGCCTATGTTTGGTATGTGGAAAGATAGAGATGATAGGAGCGATCCAGTTAATTATGTTAGACAATTATGAAAACCTCGTTTCTAATGCTAATTGATACAGGGTACAATTATAGTAACATTCCTATATTTTCACACCATTAAAATTAATTATATTTTGAAAAATAAAATCTATTGTTTCGATAAGTGAATCAAATTTATGACGAAATTGCTTAATATAACGTTATAACTGAATCCTATTTGTGTTCAATTGGATTGAG
>JAUCGL010000107.1 GCA_030378105.1 Candidatus Halobeggiatoa sp. HSG11
TGATGATTTTTTCGTCTGAATAAGGTATTGTTTTGTTCACAGGTATTCTTCTTCTCAAAAATTATGGTTATTGAAATCTGCTTTATATTATACCAAAACTTCAAGAATTTTTATGAGAAAGCCGTGGGATTACCCCTACAAATCATCATTTAATGTAGGGGCAATCCTTTATGGTTGCCCTTAATTAATGGCAGTGGTGCAAAGCATAGGGACGGATTAGCTCGTAGTAGTGATGAAATTTCTGTTACTGGAAATGGAGCGAAGGAACTT
Organism: Candidatus Halobeggiatoa sp. HSG11; assembly: GCA_030378105.1. GTDB lineage: Bacteria > Pseudomonadota > Gammaproteobacteria > Beggiatoales > Beggiatoaceae > DRQV01. The sequence goes on from JAUCGL010000107.1 coordinate 271, forward strand.
TATGATGTTCAGAATAGGTTTAAGATTCAACCAGATTGGTAATTTGCAAGGGATAAAGAGCCAGATGAAGCGAGAGTTTCACGTCCGGTTCTGTGAGGGACTTTGGGGAAGCTCCCTCGGTCTACTCGACCAAGCTATTCGACCTTGGCTTCGTCTCTCCATTTATCGCAGCTAATAGGGAAAAATGTCTACTTTAAAATTGTAAAATAATATCAAGAGTGTCTGGGTCTATGACTTCTATTTTAATAGAATTACCATTGATATGAAAAAAAACTACTGCATTTTGAGTAGTAAAGTTTTTTACATGTTCTTTCCAAGGAGTACTTGCTTTAGAACTATAAGGAGCACCAGCAGTACCATTATTTATCTGATAAATAGTACGAAATTCAGGTAATTGTCTTATATCGGCTTTATCCCAATTTTTAGGATAAATGTTAACATTTTTGTCAATTTGTAGCCAATTAAAGTTATGCTCATCTCCGGTCAACATACCAACTACTTTTTTGCTCCGCATTAAAATTTGCAGATATTTATCTCGTTGTTCAATAATTCCACTAGTTATTAGATTGTCACCATTAGCATTTTTAACCACTGCTTTCATTTCATTATTGCCTTTGTACCACATATCATCTCTTACATGCCAGCTAGTCGGAAAAGCCGGAGTATGTTGAGTCACAAAGACAAAATCAATATTAACATTATTATCTAATATATCAAGGGTATTTCGCAACCATTCCAATTGATTCTCCATAAGATAACCATTTAAATTACCTCCCACTTTTGGTTCTCTAACAACACTTGGAGAATACCAATAGTTAGAATTCAATACAACCATAGCAATGTTATCATAAATATAATAAAATACATTCTCCTTATAACTTGGAAAATCTAACTGGTTTGGATCAGGGTCATAAAATGCACCATCTTCACTTATCGGCCCATTGGTTGGGTTCACGAATTGTTTGGCAAAAATAGCTTCAGCAGAATCAGTTTCAAATGGAAATTTATCTAGTTTTATATTAGTTAAACTTGCATGTACAAACGTATTTAATAAAGCTTCGTGATTCCCCATTGTAGTTACAAATGGTATGTAATGAGCAAAAGGTTCAATAACTTTTTTCCAACTATGATATTGGATTTCAGTTTGTTCGATATTATTTAAATAACCATTAATCATATCACCACTAAACTGCACAAAAGCAACTTTTTTTGCACTAGCTAAAGCAGCCACTTTTTTCATAATATAAGTATTAACCCCAGCAGAATTCCTTTCGCTACCTCCTTTTCCTTCCCTAGAATCACTTGTATATGCAAAACTAAATGGTTTTCTGCTACCCGGAATTGGGGCGGTTTTAAAAGAATAATTTTCAGTATAAGAATGTTTAGAAGTTCTTGTTTGTACAGTATAAAAATATTTTGTATTAGGAGTTAAATTAGTGAGATTAATTTCGTGATGATTACTTAAAATATTATCATTAAAATTAAGAACTGGCCCATTATCATGACGGGCAAAAATAGTTGCATTTGTCGGCTGCAAGGTATCAAAGGAAATACGGATATTAGTATGAGAGTTACCATCTTCAGCAAAATTTATAAAAGGCCCAACTGTTATAGACGCTGAATTAATAATAAATCTATCTTTCCATATAAAAGCTACTTTACCATCATATAAAATATGACCTTTTCCTGTTATAAATCTATAACCAATTGTACCAAAACCGTTTTTTTGCCAATTAACCATATCATATTCATTGGCTAATTTATGCAAAATATCAATATTCGCTTTGCCTTTTTCAATTGTTTCAGATTGTTTGAAAAAAACAGTTTGTGGATAACGAGTATTTTTGATAAATCCGTAATGTAATGTGCCATTCATTCTACCAAATCTAAATTTAACGCCTGTATCAGTTCCAACAGGATTACCAATCAGATGATTTAATGTATAAAGTGGTTTTGAAGGTATAAGAGAATATTCATAAGAGCCACTTATTAAAAAAAGGTTACCATCTTGTTCAATAATATCAGGATGTAAGGCTGGAATAGTTAAACTATATAATATAGACGTTAGGATTATTATGTTCATTAATGAATTGAATTAAGTGATAGTCCAGCACAAAGTGGTCAGGACTATATATTAAGTAAAAAGGTCTATTATCTGGATGTTAACACGGACATATAACAAACTTATTAAAAATATGTATATTGCAATAAAATACATCGTCACATGAGGTGATTAGACATCTTTCCTAAATAAGTATATATACTTATTTAACTTAAGCTTGCCGCAGAAAGCTTTTATATTCCACCGATTTCATCGGTGGCTATTCACATTCAATCCTTTCAAGGTTTATGAATCAATTGTTAGCCCCGAAGGTGTGAAACATGAGTAGCCATAAAACCTATGGTACTTTAAAAAATCAAAAAACGGGAAATTTTAAGACAGAATAAAAGCTGTTTTTCGACAGGCTAGGTGCATTCCCATTTTTCGGGTCATCAAATTAAATGGTAGTAATAAAAATCCAAATTGTTAATACTCCTCTTTGAATATTCCTATTGATACCTTTCAAGTTGTTAAATTACAACAAAGTTTATTTAAAATGCAGAGTGATTTTGATAACTACTAGAATTGAAAATTGGAAAATTAACAACCTGTCAGGTTTCATAAAACCCAACAGGTCTCTTTTTACTACCCCTCTTCCTGCATTTGCACCAAGGCCCGCCGATAATCAACTGGCATAATTTTAACAAACAAAGGTAGATATTTATCCCAATTTGCCAAAATTTCCTTAGCTCTGGTACTACCAGTATACTGTAAATGTCTGGTTATTAAGGTTTTAATCCGCAACTCATCATCAGCAAGCAAATTCTGCATAGCTGCTTTCAAAGTAGTCGCTTCTGCATTGGTTTTAGTAACAGCTTCCAATTCAACCATAGACATATTACAACGCTTACCAAAATCACCCTTTTCATCAAGTACATAAGCAATACCACCGCTCATGCCAGCCGCAAAGTTACGTCCAGTGGGACCAATAACCAGCACAGTACCGCCAGTCATATACTCACAGCAATGATCACCAACACCCTCAACTATGGCTATAGCACCCGAATTACGCACCGCAAATCGCTCACCACCTACACCCCGGAAATAACATTCACCAGTAACCGCACCATACAACACAGTGTTACCAACAATAATATTATCTTCTGGAACTATCGGACATTCCTTCGGAGGATAGATAATTAAACGCCCACCACTCAGACCTTTACCAACATAATCATTGGCTTCTCCAACTAGCTCAATAGTTACACCATGAGCCACAAAAGCCCCAAAACTTTGGCCAGCACAGCCAGTTAAATTAACTTTAATCGTATCATCAGGCAAACCAGCATGACCATAACGCTTGGCAACTTCACCAGATAACATTGCTCCACAAGTACGATTATAATTATAAATTGGCGAATCAATCTGCACTGGAGTTTGATTTTCTAACGCTGATTGAGCTTGTTTAATCAATTCTTGATCTAAAGCCTTATCCAAACCATGATCTTGCGTTTCACAGTTATAAAGAGCAACTTCTGGCCCCATGTTTGGATTATGTAAAATATTACTGAAATCAAGTCCTTTAGCTTTCCAATGTGATATTGCTTTCCGCATATCAAGTTTTTCGGAAGCTTTCCCAATCATCTCATTGAAAGTACGGAAACCTAATTTTGCCATCAATTCCCGAGCTTCCTCAGCAACAAACATGAAATAATTAACTATATGTTCCGGTTGACCAGTAAACAGTTTTCGCAATTCAGGGTCTTGGGTAGCAACTCCAACTGGACAGGTATTAAGATGACATTTACGCATCATAACACAACCTTCCACAATCAAGGCAATGGTCGCAAATCCAAATTCATCCGCACCTAATAAACCAGCTATCACAACATCCCGACCAGTCCGAATTCCACCATCAGTTTGCACGGATATCCGACTCCGTAACTTGTTTAAAACTAAGGTTTGATGGGTATCTGCTAAACCAATTTCCCATGGCGAACCAGCATGTTTAATTGAAGTAACCGGACTTGCCCCAGTTCCACCGTCATAACCAGAAATTGTTACATGATCAGCATGAGCTTTGGAAACTCCAGCCGCTACCGTTCCAACTCCTATTTCTGATACCAATTTAACACTTATGCGAGCTTTAGGATTAACATTTTTTAAATCGTGAATAAGTTGAGCTAAATCTTCAATTGAATAAATATCATGATGAGGTGGCGGTGAAATCAAACCAACTCCGGGCGTTGAATGACGAACTTTAGCAATGGTTTTATTAACTTTATGGCCGGGCAATTGACCACCTTCACCTGGTTTCGCACCTTGAGCCATCTTAATTTGAATATCATCAGCATTGACTAAATATTCAGTTGTTACTCCAAACCGTCCAGAAGCAACCTGTTTAATTGCGGAACGTTTAGAATCACCATTTGGCATTGGGGTGAAACGCTCAACTTCTTCACCACCTTCACCAGTGTTAGATTTACCACCTAACCGATTCATTGCAATAGCTAATGTGGTATGAGCTTCATAGGAAATTGAACCATATGACATAGCTCCAGTTGCAAATCGTTTCACAATTTCGGAAGCAGGCTCAACTTCTTCTAATGGAATCGCTTGGTCAGAAAATTTAAAGTCAAATAAACCACGCAAATTCAATAATTTTTCATTTTGGTCATTGATTTGTTTGGCAAATTGGTCATATAAATTTCGGTCATTACTGCGAGCTGCATGTTGTATCTGAGTTATAGTTTCAGGAGTCCAAGCATGATGCTCACCTTTTTCTCGATAAGCATATTCACCACCGACATCCAACGCATGACGATATAAATGTTTGCCACCAAATGCAACTTTATGTTTACGTACAGCTTCTTCAGCAATTTGTGCTAAACCAACTCCAGAAATTTTACATTGAGTGCCAGTAAAATAAGCTGCAATAAAGTCATCAGATAATCCAACTCCATCAAAGATTTGAGCTCCACAATAGGAATGATAGGTGGAAATACCCATCTTGGACATGACTTTTAAAATCCCTTTACCAACTGCTTGAATATAACGCTTATGAGATTCTTCAACGCTAAGTTTTGTTGGTAATTTGTCCAGATTAGTAGCAATTGTGTTAAGAGCTAAATATGGGTTAATTGCTTCCGCTCCATAACCAGCTAATAAACAGAAATGTTGTACTTCCCGTGCTTCGCCAGTTTCAACAACTAAACCAGATTCAGTTCTTAAACCTTGATTAATAAGATGATGATGCACTGCTGAAGTAGCTAACAAAGCCGGAATTGCAACATGTTCAGCGTCAATCTGTCGGTCGGAAAGAATAAGGATATTATTCCCTGCTAATACCGCTTGTTCAGCTTTTTTGCATAGAGCAGTCAAAGCTGTTTCCATGCCATCAACTATAGTTTGTTCATTATCAAGTGCGTAACAAATGCTTAAAGTTTTAGTCTTAAATGCACCATCAGAACGAGTTTCAATCTTACGGATTTTTTCTAAGTCAGTGTTAGTTAAAATCGGTTGTTGAACTTCTAAGCGTTTATGTAAATCTTCTTTAAAACCAAGTAAGTTAGGTCGTGGTCCAATGAATGATACCAATGACATAACCAACTCTTCTCGAATAGGGTCGATAGGCGGATTAGTTACTTGGGCAAAGTTCTGTTTGAAATAGTCGTACAACATCCGAGGCCGATTGGATAGCACTGCCAATGAAGTATCCACTCCCATTGAGCCAGTTGGATCCATTCCAGTAACAACCATTGGTATTAAAAATATCTTCAGGTCTTCTTTGGTATAACCAAAAGCCTGTTGACGTTTCAATAGCGTAGCATCATCAGGTGGCATCGCTGTTACTTCATCAGGCAATTTCTCCAACACAATCTTAGTTTCATTCAACCAATGTTGATAAGGAACTCGGTTAATAAGAGCATCTTTTATCTCTTCATCGTCAATAATTCTACCTTGTTCGGTATCAATTAAAAACATTTTGCCGGGTTGTAATCGCCATTTTTTGATAATTTTTTCTTGTGGAATGGTCAATACACCCATTTCTGAACCCATAACCACCATATCATCATTGGTTATTAAATACCGAGCTGGCCGTAAACCATTACGATCCAATGTAGCCCCTATCTGTCTACCATCAGTAAATGCCACTGCTGCTGGACCATCCCAAGGCTCCATTATTGCTGCATTATATTCATAGAAAGCTCTCCGTTTTGTGTCCATCAACGGGTTTTTTGTCCAAGCTTCTGGAACTAATAACATCATAGCTTCTGCAAGGGAATAACCACCGGCAACTAACAATTCTAAGGCATTATCAAAACAAGCCGAATCAGATTGTCCTTCATCAATCAATGGCCAGATTTTATTTAAATCTTCACCCAATAATTCTGAAGACATAGCGTGCCGTCTAGCTGCCATCCAATTCACATTACCACGCAGAGTGTTTATTTCACCATTGTGACAAATCATTCGGAATGGTTGAGCCAAATCCCAAGTTGGAAAAGTATTGGTAGAAAACCGTTGATGGACTAAAGCTAATGCACTAACCATCCGTTCATCTTGTAGGTCCAGATAATAATCTCCTACTTGATCGGCCAACAACATACCTTTATACAGTAAAGTACGGGAGGAAAGTGATGGAATGTAAAAATGAGCTTTGTCTAACTTGAGTTCTCGTTCAACAACATGTTCTATTATTTTGCGAATAATAAATAACTTGCGTTCAAAACTATCCTGATCGGCACAATTATTTTGGATAAATATTTGCCGTACAACTGGTTCAATGGCCTTAACATCTTCGCCTAAACCAGTATTATTAGTCGGTACATCTCGCCAGCCAATAACATTTTGACCTTCTTCTGTTATTATCTTAGCAATAGTATTTTCACAAGCAGCACGATTTTCGTTGTCTCGTGGCAAAAATACCATGCCAATACCATACTTACTTTCAGGTGGTAAGGTAAATTCGCATTCAGCTCGGATAAAACTATCAGGAATTTGAATAAGAATTCCAGCACCATCTCCGGCTAACGGATCAGCTCCTACCGCTCCTCTATGAGTCAAGTTCTTTAATATTTCTAATCCTTGCTCAATTATTGTATGGTTTTTTTGTCCTTTGATGTGAACAATGAAACCAACACCACAAGCATCATGTTCATTTTGTGGATCGTATAATCCCTGTTTCGGTGGTAAAGCACTGTGATTCAATATAATATCCTCGGTGTTTAAATAGGACTGTATTTTAACACAATATTCTATTTAACTAAAAATTAGGCTTCTTATTCAAAGCGAAGCTTTGATATTATTGACTTATAAATAAAATATTAACAAAGCTAATGCTTTGAACTTTATGAATTTTATTCTTTTAACTTAAGCAAAGTATCCCATCCCCAACTTGAATTACAATGAAATAACAACATTACAACATTTAAATCCATTCTCTATTAAGACCTAAATATTATGCATAAACTTGGTCAATGGGCTGAAGAACTAGCTCATCAATATTTGTGTAAACAAGGCTTATTGCCAGTTGAACGTAATTATCGTTGTAAAACCGGAGAAATTGATTTAATAATGTTGGACGGAAAAATTTTAGTGTTTGTGGAAGTAAGATATCGTAAAAATCAACGTTATGGTGGGAGTATGGCGAGTATTGATATACGTAAACAACAAAAGATTTTAACTGTTGCAACTAGTTATTTGCAAAAGTATGGAGATCAACAATGTCGTTTTGATGTAGTATTAGTTGATGGAGTGGTAGAAAAACCACAATTAAACTGGATAGCTGATGCTTTTAGAGCAGAATAAAATTGGTAGCGAGGGAGGGATTTGAACCCCCGACCTTCGGGTTATGAGCCCGACGAGCTGCCAGACTGCTCCACCTCGCATCAATCCAACCATGATACACTATTTTCTTATTTTTTGCAACTATTTTAGCTCTATCTTTTTCCTAATATAACAATAGATGAAATTTATTATTCAGTTGGAACGATAGATAATTGTTTGAGTTTTTGCAAAAATATTTCGATTTCATCAGCTCTTTCTCTAGCCATTTTTTCCATACAAGTAAACATGTTATCTGCTACACCTAAAAAAGTAGAATACCATTGACAATGTTTATAACTATATTTTGTCCATGCTTGCTGAGTACTATTAAAATCAAGTATTGCTGTTTCAAACTTTTTATCAGGTAAAGCTTTTAACAATGTGTTAATACTATTTTTTATATCTTTTAAACGTGCTGTTTGGTTCTTAAAGTTATCAACTTGACTGGAAGTATTAGTAGCGGTAGCAATTGTGGCAGTATTAGCGACCTCAGTAGTAGCAGCAACTTCTGGAATGGAAAGGTCTGGCGACTCAATTTCTTCCATAAGGGTTGGGTCTGCTATCCATATAAACTCTATTAATTCGGCATTTTCAAGAGCTTTTATTGGTGAATCTTCTTGTTTGGGTTTAAAAACATACTTAATTGTTGGGATATTTTTAAATGAACATATAGTTTTTCCAGCCAATTCTCCCACTCCAGCCTTACAATCAATAATTGTCTCAGGAGTTTTAAACACATCTTGGTAAGTCATACCAATTTTTGCATAAGCAGGAGCTATAGCTTTATCATCAAAAATATTGATACTGCTAATCTTATGCTTATTTAAATCTGGATTAATCTTTAACATCAGTTTATTTTTCTGATAAAATGTAAAATCTTTGTTGGGAGTGTATTTTGGCAAAGACTTAGTTAGTATTTCTAAATTAAATAAACTTTTAGAATTAATCATACCAACACTTTGGGGAGTTATAAGTAATAAATTATTATCATTTTGTTTTGAAAAGAAAAATATTACTCCATCCCAATAACCAAGCATATGTATATCAGATATTTTAACAAACCAACGTGATTTTTTTAACCAACTATCAGTATCGCAAGTTACTTCTATTAATTGAATTGTTTCTTCAATTATGCCAAGTTGATTAGGTTTAATCTTATAACCAGTCAAAAATTGGGCTTCTGAATTTTCAGTAGTTATTTTATAATTGAACTTGGGACATGCTTGTTTACTACTATCACTTAGCTTGATTTGTTGATCAATTTGAATTATTTTACCTAACCATGTATCTCTGTTAATTTCATCCATACTTGGATAACCAATAACTTGATAACTGACAATTTGCCATGAACCGGTTATAGGAATAGGCTGGACTGCCAGTGTACTGTAGTGACTTAAGCATAAAATAAGTAAAATCAATATTCGTAACATAAAAACACCTTTTTAAGAATTATAGAATTTGAACACAATATAACAGTTTAATTTTATCTATACAAACGTTAGTTTGATTTTTGAGTGCCAGATTTAAACTATCACATAGTATTTTTATTGTTTACTTCCCCAAATCGGGAAAAATTCATAGGTGTTCAGGATAAATTTTAACAAATTGATATGTATAATTAACTGTGAATTATTAATTTTGTAATAGGAGTTGCAAGGTTCACTTGCAAGTTGAGACAAGGAAACCTTGTACTCCGAAAAGCATAAGAAACTGTATATTATTTTATACACATTCTTTAAAGGTATTTCCAGACTCATTGCCAAAATTTTTTAAGTTTCTGGTTAAGATCAAGGAGAAATTTTGTAGGTATAACTAATATATTAATTGTGTTAAGATACTTTGATCTTAAGAATATAATATATAGACATTCGTAAAAATACATTCGTGTGAAACCTGCGAAGTTTTGGAAACCTCGTAGGTTTTAAGTGAAATTATTTATCTGAAAAGCTATAGGAAAGAATAATTAATAAAAATGTTTGATAATATCAATATTGTTTTAGTTGGCATAACTCATCCCGGTAATATAGGTGCTGCGGCACGTGCTATGAAAACTATGGGCTTATCAAAAATGCGATTGGTACAGCCAAAACAATTTCCTAATGCCGATGCAACTGCTCGTGCTTGTGGTGCAGATGATATTTTATTTAATGTCCAAGTATTTGACTCTTATGAAGAAAGTTTGCAAGATTGCCATTTAGTATTTGGAGCTAGTGCCAGACAGCGAATGATCGCTTGGCCAGTTTTGACTCCTAAAGCTTGTGCAGAACAAGCATTGCAATTACAAGCTCCAATTGCTATAGTTTTTGGTCGAGAAAATTCAGGCTTAACTAACAAAGAATTAGAACATTGTAATTATTTAGTCCAAATTCCTACTGACAATACTTTTAGCTCGTTAAATGTGGCAGCAGCAGTACAGGTAATAACCTATGAATTAAGAATGGAAGAGTTAAAGCAAGGCAATTTTGATTCTCCATTACCACCGCCAGTTTCTGCTGAATCTATGGAGCAATTATACCAACATCTCGAACAAACGTTGATTGATATTAAATTTTTGAACCCAAACCATCCAAGATTATTAATGCGACGCTTACGGCGTTTATTTAACAGAACTCAACTTGTTGATTCTGAAATTAATATTTTACGAGGAATTTTAACTGCTACTCAAGAAAATATTAAATGAAGATTGTTTTACTTTTTTGCGTTATTTTTACTAATTTAGTTCAGGCTGCTGATGTTGAACAGCGTTGGCAATTTTTGGCTGCAAATCGGGCTTTATCGAATAATGATTTAAAAAAATTTGAACAAAAATTAACTGAATTACAAGATTATCCCATTGCCCATTATCTGCGTTATTTCTACCTAACGTCTCGTTTAACAACTAAATATAATCAAGATATTCTGGCATTTTTAGAACGTTATCCAACCAGTCCAGCTTCCAAATCTTTACGTCATAAATGGCTTCATAAATTAGCTCAAAGGCGTGATGATAAAATGTTTCTTATCGCTTATACTCCACAAGAAGAAGCAGCTTTACGTTGTTATTTTTTAAAAGCTAATTTGAATATGAAAAAGAATTTGAAGAACTTAGAACGGAAGGCTAAAGATTTATGGTTAGTTGGTAAATCGCAGCATAGCTTTTGTAATTCTTCATTTAAATATCTTTATAAAAATAAGTTAATTTCTTTTAAATTACGTTGGAAACGAGTACGTCTCGCTATGCAAGAAGGAGAATTGCAATTAGCAAGAAAACTCGCAAAAAATTTACCAAAAACAGATCGATTGTTGTTAAAACGCTGGCAAAATATACATAAAAAACCAGCTAGTGGATTAAAAAATTTCAAATATCCAGATACTGCTTTGGCTCGTGAAATAATAGTTTATGGGTTAAAACGTTTAGCACATCAAGATGCTGATAAAGCTTATGATTATTGGAAAAATAATTTTAAACGTCATTATGCTTTTCGTTCTAAAACTAACGAGAAATTACTCTATCACTTTGCTTTAGAAGGAATTAAACAACATTTATCAGTAGCTATGGTTTGGCTAACTGAGATAGGTAAAAATGATGATCAACAAATAAATCATCAGCGTTTACAGATTGCATTGTATAAACAAGATTGGCGGATGGTAAAAAAAATTGTACATTCTTTAACCAATGAACTACAGCAACAGACTCAATGGCAATATTGGTTAGCAAGAGCTTTAGAAGAAACTGGTCATAATTATGAGGCTGAAGCAATTTTTCAAAAGTTGATTAAGTTTAGAAATTATTATGGTTTTTTGGCTGCGGATCGACTTGGTAAAGATTATAATTTTCAATCACAACAGTTACAAATTACCTCTAAATCTGAAGAACAATTATTAGTCAAAGAGCCGGGATTAATACGAGCCAGAGAGTTGTATTTTTTAGGACAGACTGCTTTAGCCAGAGCTGAATGGCAAGATGTTTTACCAACTTTGACTCCAAATGAATTGAAAGTAACAGCAATGTTGGCTCATAAATGGGGTTGGTATGATAGATCAACAACAATTGCTGGTGATGATTTAGATATAGGTTTCCCGCTACCTTTTTATGATATAATAATGTCTCAATCTCAAGTTCAATATATTGAATTTTCAAGAGTTTATGCAATTATTTTAGCAGAAAGTAAATTTCAAACTGATGCCCATTCTGCTGATGGTAGATTAGGTTTAATGCAGCTTAAACTGAAAGAAGCTAAAAATATGGCAGTCAAGCAAAATGTTAGTTTAAATAATATTGAAGAATTATTTTTACCAGATATTAATATTGCTTTAGGTACAGCTTATTTAAGGCAGTTGTTAAATGAATTTGATAATGACCAATTATTGGCTTTTGCTGCCTATAATGCTGGAATTGAGACTGTTAAATATTGGTTAAAAAAATATTCCTGTTTACCAGCAGATATTTGGATAGAATTAATTCCTGCTCGTGATTATGTACAACAGATTTTAAGTTATATTCCTATATTTGCTCATCAAATGGGTAATAAACAACAAATGCCTCTTGATACTATTTCAACTGATAAATGTAGTTGATACAAATATTTACAATCCCTCTAGGAGTGCTTATGAATTTTGATGAATTATCCAAAGAACAACAAATAATGGTGTCAATGCGTAAAGTATTAACCAATATTATAAGAGAAATAACTCCTGCTGCTGGACAAGAATATCCTTTGACAGAACAGACATTTAATGATGTGCGAATGTGTTTGACTTTGATAACAGCAAGAGAGCAAGAGTTAGACACAACAAATAAAGCCCGTCCTCACTATGTTGATGAACTTAAAACAACGGCTCCTTTACACCATATTAAGAAAAAAAACTCTTAGGATTCAAAATTTGGTTATCCATCACCTTGCAAGAAATATCAAACTTTACTTGATACATCTATAATAGACATCTTTCCTAAATAACTGATAGTTTACGCCTCATAGTTATACACAAGTATTTAAGTACTTGAAATTAAAATATATTATGTAGGGTGGGTAGGAACAAAGTGGAAACCCACCGAACCTTCAAAATGGTGGACTTCATTTCATTCTATCTACCCTACATTTGTTGCTTGAGACTTATGTATAACGATGAGTAGTTGACGCAGAGAGCATTTTAATTAATTTATTCCATAGGTTTCACCTATGACTATTCAAGTGTGAACCTTGTTGGGGTTGTTTTAACTATCCTGAAAAGATTGAATGTGAATAGCCACCGATGAAATCGGTGGAATGTAAAAGCTTTCTGCGGTAAGCTCAGTTAATTAAGTATATATACTTATTTAGGAAAGATGTCTAATCTTGTGAATTTCTGATTAAAATATAAGGGTAGTGTTATACAAGTATTCCAAATAAAAATATTGAAAATCAGTAATTTATTTTTTAAAAGTATTATATTTACAACACTACCAAACAAAAAATTCAGTTCTTAAAATCCAGCCATTGTAAACCAACGTTTTGCTTCTTCTAAATCTTGCTCAACCCCTTGCCCTTCCTTATATAAATTTCCTAAAGTAACTTGAGCTCCAGCTAAACCTTGTTCAGCAGCCAATTTAAACCAATATACTGCTTGACTGTAATCTTGTTTAACACAATCACCATCCATGTACATAAATCCCAAGCCATGTTGAGCCATACCAAAACCTTGTTCAGCAGCAGCACGCATCCATTTAACAGCACTGTTTTTATTCACAACCATACCTAATCCAGCTTGAGCCATAATTGCTAATCTATATTGAGCATCAGGATTCCCAGTTTCTGCTAATGGTAATAACAAATCATAAGCGATAGGAAAATGTTTGGCCTCAAAAGCTGATATACCACTACTTAAAGTTAATTCGTCATCTACGGATAAGTTTTTCATTTAACTAAAAAATTATAAGTGTTTAAAAAGGCAACCAAAATTGATTGCCAAAATATTATTATTAACTATACAAAATCTGACAGGTCTTCGAGAACTGTCAGGTTCGCCTATGGAAAATATTTTTCTGAAAATCTATAGAACGTTTTTTCTAACATTATCAATATATTCAATAGTTTAACAGGTATTTTAATTTCTTCTTTTATTTCATTTAGAAAATCTATTTCACTCTTTGAAATATTATTATCTGCAAAAAATTTCACTGAAGATGTTAAAATTTTACGTTCGCTTATATGTTTATCTGCTTAAAGCAAAAGCTTTTGCTACTTTATGCCATTCAGCTATTATTTTAACTCATATTTAAGTTAATTATAGCAAGAATTGATTAGAGCATTCAATAGTTATTTTGCTATATAATATTTCTAAAGTATTTCAAGATGTCTTATAAAATTATTATTTATTAACTAGTTACATAAAATAATAGGTAGTTCTCCAGAAAATAGTGATAACTCCAAAAAAACTGTTAGGTTTCAAATATCTAGCAGATTTAACAGTACATATTGCAGGACTACCATATTTTTTATATATAATTTATTCTTAATAATATGTTTTTATGGTAATGTTAGTATACAAGTATTAACTAGACATCTTTCCTAAATAACTGAAAAAATAAAGGTTCTCAGACCGGCAGGTCTATTGGTGAAAATATTTATTTGTGATTAAACATACTATGGAAGTTGCTTCTAGCATTATGATTGATAATGGAATATACTATGGTGCAAGTGATTCGAATCATTTTAGAATGGCTTTAGATTATTAGTTGCGGAAAGCAAACATACCAGATAAATTAAAGAAATAATATGTCAGAAATTGTAGTAGAAATAAATAACTTACGTACCCAATTTGGTAATACAATTATCCATGATGGATTAAATTTGCAAATTCAAAGAGGGGAGATTATAGCAATAATTGGTGATAGTGGAGTTGGTAAGTCCATGTTGATACATGAAATTATTCTACTACAAAAACCAACAGCCGGCTCAATTAAAGTATTTGGGATTGAAGTATTAAAATTAAACGAAAAACGTTCTGTATGGTTGCGTCGTCATTGTGGGATGATGTTTCAAAACGGAGCCTTATTTAGTTCTTTGACCGTTGGAGAAAATATAGCGGTTCCATTGCGAGAACATACTCAATTAAGCGAACGTTTAATTGGGGAAATTGTGAATTTCAAAATTGCTCTGGTTGGATTGCCGGTTAGTGCAAAAAACAAATATCCTGATCAAATTAGTGGCGGAATGACTAAACGAGTTGCAGTCGCTCGGGCTTTGGCTTTAGATCCAGAAATATTATTTTTAGATGAACCAACTGCTGGTTTGGACCCATCCGGAGCTGGTGCTTTTGATGAACTTATTGTTAAGTTGACAGAATCTTTAGGCTTAACTGTTGTAGTTGTAACCCATGATTTGGATTTGTTGTGGGAGGTAACAGATCGAGTGGCAGTACTAGCAAACAAACAGGTATCAGCTATTGCCCCAATGCGTGAATTAATCAAGCTTGAACATACTTGGATTCAAAATTATTTTCAAGGTTCACGCGGAAGAGCGGCCCAGCAATTGTAATTTTTTGGTGGCAACAAAATGATGTTGCACACCATATTTGACTATAATTCGAGATTACAGTTGGTAATCGAAAGGAGATGAAATATTTGGGTGTCGTTAACAGGGAAACTTGAAAAAAATGTTATTGCAACATATTCATTATAACTTGTGTTGAATTAAATACTTAATTAATGACGAGAAAATCTACCATGTTTATTAAAACGTTTTTTTGTTGAATTATTAACCAGTTGTAATAAAAATGGCCCTATCTGTTCTAATGGCAGAACTTTGTCAACATTAGTAGCAGCAATAGCAGCTTTTGGCATGGCATCTGCCTCCGCTGACTCAGGAGTTTGAACAATTATATAACCTCCATTTTGTTTAACTTTCTTGACCCCAACCCCTCCATCATGGTTAGCACCAGTCAAAATAATTGCAATAATTTTATCTCGATAACCATAAACAGCAGTTTCAAACAATACATCTACTGAAGGACGAGCAAAATTAACAGGCCCTTCTATTGACAAAGAAAAACTTCGATCATCTTCTATTAATAAATGGTAATTAGGTGGAGCAATATACACCATTCCATCAATAATAGTTTCTTTTTCATCCGCTTGTTTGACCTTTAACTTGCTCTTAGATTCCAAAATTTTAGCTAAATAGCTATCAGATTGAGGATGTAAATGTTGCACGATTATAATAGGCAACGGAAAATCACTTGGTAAAGCCGACAAAACCGAAGTTAATGCCTTTATACCACCGGCTGATGAGCCTATAACCACTGCTTCAAATTCCATATTTTTATTCACTTAGTTAATGCACCAACTTTGCGATAAATTTTTTCTTCCCGTACAATATCTTCAAAACTATCAGAAAAAGCAGAAAAACGAATACTCTCTTTAGAACCTAAACAAAGAGTTCCATCGTTGGGAAGACTGTCAGAAAATAATCCTAATACCCGATTTTGTAAATCACGATTAAAATAAATCAGTACGTTTCGACACATAATTAAATTCATTTCACCGAACACTCCATCAGTGGCTAAATTATGATCTGAAAATAAGATATTCTCTTTCAAAGATTTAGACATAACAGCATGATCATAATGAGCTATATAATAATCGGAAAATGATTCTTGTCCACCAGCTTTTTGATAATTGGCTGTATATTGTTTGAGACGGCTTATATTAAAAATCCCATCTTTAGCTTGTTTTAACACCACCTCATTCATATCCGTAGCATAAATTTGAGTACGATCATACAAACCTTCTTCTTTCAAAATAATAGCCATTGAATAGACTTCTTCACCAGACGAACAACCAGCGTGCCATATTTTAAGAAATGGGTATTTTTTTAAGCGTGGAATAACAACCTTTCGCAAAGCCAGATAAAATTTTGGATCGCGGAACATTTCGGTGACATTAATTGACAAGTCTAATAGCAAAGTTTCAAAAAATGAGACATCGTATAAAACTCTATTTTGCATAGCTGAAATACTTTCAAATCCATCTTTAGACATCCGGTGTTGCACTCGCCTTTTAATGGAAGCTTTAGCATAGTTTCTAAAATCATAACCATACTTAAGGTAAACAGCTTGCAATAAAAGTTGTAGTTCAATATTTTGAGTATCTATATCATCCATATATTATAAAGTTTCATTAAGTGAGTTACGAAATTGGTGAAAAATTTTATTTGACCACATAAGATTTTTATAGTTTTTAAATTTGTCGATTTGCTTTAATAATTTTAATTGATAAATCAGCTTGTTATTATTTTAATTTGTTAATTTTTTTCTGATTTTCTTTGTAATCCTTTATTTACTCCAATTTTCATTCCAATTCTATAAGATGGTAAGTCTTCGTATCTAACATTTTTTTATTTCTTAACTATTTATTCTTTGTACAGAACATTTTTTTGTCAGAATCAGGAGCAATAGGATTTTATATACTGATGATTTATTACAAATTTGATAACTTAAGCATTATACAATACTTTCATAAAAAACCTATAAAAAAACTGTACAAAAAGCAGTTAT
>JAUCGL010000108.1 GCA_030378105.1 Candidatus Halobeggiatoa sp. HSG11
AAGTATTATGTCTGGTAACGCCTCTGTTTAGTCAATCTACATAGCTTCCAAAAAAATTCTCAGACCGGTCTTCGGGTCAAAAAATTATCTAAAAAAACTATCATTTACTATTATGGGAAAAGAAATTACCATTTTGGATAAAATATTTGTGCTAACTAATTTGCTTAATTTTAAATAATGAATTACGATGAATAATAGGTTATTGAATCATAGATTTAACATTTGGAATTCAAAATATCCAATAGGTTTGTGCTTCAGTATATGTGGTACTACCTTTTCTTACTTTAATTGTAAAGGAGTTTTTGTTGTTATGAAATTATTTAACTTTTTAACCAACTATTTAAAAACATGGTGGTAATGAGTTTCGCAGAAATTTCATGATGTCCCCGGAACGTCCATGTCCCGTGAACTAATCAATTTTTCAGCGAAACGGATTATTACTTGCCACGACAAGTCTAGTCTCATCAAGCGATTCCACACAACTCCGTTTTACTTTCGATTAAATAATAGCAAAGCTCAAAACCTCTTAATACAGTGCAGCCAAAACAAAGCTATCAACTTGATTTCGCAAAAAAAAAAACTACAACTCATCAGATTTTATATATTGATTTTATCATTTAATAAGTCTATAATATTTTTTAAGGTAGAAATTTTCTTAGCAATTATTGATGTTGACCAACGTTTGGAACAAAATTATTATTATTTTAAGAAGTTATATGGAGATAAAACCTAATGTTATTCTTGAAATAACTTTGTTCACTTGAAACTCTACAAACCGCAGATGATTATTTGAGAATTACTTTATTGATTACATATTTAGGAGAAGTAATTATGTTATTTAAATTTGTTAAACGCAATTTTGCGGCACTATTAGTCTTAATTGGGTTATTAAGCCAAATTAACGTAACCCATGCCGATATTATCACTATTGCAGATGGCATTGTAACAATTGCTAGTGATGGTCAGTGTTCTTTACCAGAAGCGATTATTAACGCTAATGATGATGCACAAACTCACAATGATTGTATAGCTGGTAGTGGTAATGATACGCTTCAGCTAACAAATTCTACTTACACACTAACGAGTGTTAATGATGCTGATCCGGATGGTTATGGGCCAGTTGGGCTACCTCCTATTGCTAGTAGTATCACTATTGAAGGCAATGGTGGTACTATCACGCGTGGTAGTGGAACCTTTCGTCTCTTTTACGTTAAAAACGGGGCCAGTCTCACTTTACAAGAATTAACCTTGTCCAATGGTTTAGCCAGAGGTGGAGCAGGAGCTAATAAAGGTCGTGGTGGCGGTGGTGGAGCTGCTGGCCTTGGTGGAGCTATTTTTAACCGAGGTACACTGACTGTTAGTGGTGTTACTTTTACCGGCAATTTAGTGCAAGGTGGTAATGGTAGTAAGGTTAGTTTTTCTAGTTCTGGAGCTGGCGGTGGTGGTGGTGGACTTGGAGGTAATGGTGTTCAATCGGGAGGTAAAGGAGGAGGAATTAATGGTGGTACTGCTGGTGGTGGTTCTGGCGGTATTGGTGGAGGTGGAGGAGGTACAGATGGTACAGCTGGTAATGGTGGTTTTGGAGGTGGCGGCGGTGCTGGCCAAAATGGAGGTAATGGCGGCTTTGGTGGCGGTGGTGGTGGAGGAAATGGCACTAAAGGGCTAGGTGGTTTTGGTGGTGGTGATGGAGGTGGTAGTGGATGGTACTCTGGTGGTGGTGGCGGTGCTGGCTTTGGAGGTGCTATTTTTAATGATACTGGCGTAATAAATATCACAAATAGTACTTTTTTCGCTAATGAAGCCAAAGGCGGTAAAGGTGGAAGCAATAGAGGTCATGGAGGTGATGGTTTTGGGGGAGCTTTGTTTAACCTTGATGGTACTGTCACCATAAACAATTCTACCTTTGCTGGCAATATAGTTACCAAAGGCAGTAAAGGCTATGTTGGGGTGAATGGTATTACGGCCGGTGGGGCGATTTACAATTATCAAGCCAGTGCCAATTTAACTTTAAATAATACCATTTTAGCAGATAGTACTGATGATACAGATTGCGAAAATAATGGTGGTACTGTTAACGCATCAGCAATTAATTTAATTGAAAGTAATAATGGTTGTGGTACATCTGCCATCGCTAATGATCCTAGGCTTGGTGCTTTGCAAGATAATGCTGGTAATACCCAAACCATGGCTTTATTACTGGGAAGTCCAGCGATTAATGCTGGTGATAATTCTACTTGTGAATCTACCGATCAGCGTGGTGAAACTCGTCCCAAACACACTACTTGCGATATTGGTGCGTATGAATATGAACTAAAAGCTCCCACAAATTTAACTGGCAATGCTGTTTCTCAAATTCAAATTGATTTAGCTTGGACTGATGCAAGCAGTGATGAAGCTGGGTTTAAAATTGAACGAAATGGCAGCGTGATTAATACTACCACTGCTGATGCTAATAGTTACAACGATACTAGCTTATCATGTGGTACTACTTACAATTATTCTGTTAAAGCAACAAATGTGAGTGGTGACTCAACAGATGTTACAGTAAGTGCTACTACAGCAGCTTGTCCTCAAGCACCGACTGGTTTAACGGCTACAGCTACTTCCCAAACCCAAATTGATTTAGCTTGGACTGATGCAAGCAGTGATGAAACTGGGTTTAAAATAGAACGAAATGGCAGTTTAATTTCTACTACTGCTGCTGATGCAAATAGTTACAACGATACTAGCTTATCTTGTGGAACTAGCTATAGTTATTCTGTTAAAGCAACAAATGTGGGTGGTGATTCAACAGCTATTACAGTAAGTACCACTACAGAAGCTTGCCCATCTCCAACAAATACCGGTGGCTCAACCTCAACTCCATTACCATCTACAATGACAGTATTTACCAAATTTGGTGGCTTAGGTTCTGGAACTGTGACAAGTAGCCCAAGTGGCATTAACTGCAAAACTGTTGATGAAGAATGTAGTGCAAAATTTGATACAGCTTCTCATGTCGAACTAACAGCCAAAGCTGATTCAGGTTCAATATTTGATCGTTGGAATAACACCGATTGTAGTACTAAAATGTTCCTTACCAGTAGCCGTAATTGTATTGCCTATTTTAAATTAACACCTCGTACTTTAACTGTTTCCTATCCAGAAAATGGCGTAATAACCAGCTCTCCATCAGGCATTGATTGTGGCAACACCAGTCAAAAATGTTATTCTGAGTTTGAAGGTGGCAAAAATATCAGTTTAACAGCTACCCCAAATACTGACTATATGGTTGACTCATGGTCACAAAACTGTTCAGATGGTAAAGTTCAATTGCTAGAAAACACTGAATGTGCAGCTACATTTAAAATTAAACCGGTTGAACCAATTGTGATAACTCCAGTTGACCCAACAGTTCCAGATGTTGTTCCACCAACTACGGGTACTGATTCAGAAATTCCAACAACTCCAAATGTTGATGAACCAGCTATTCCAACAAATACAGTTAGCTTCAGTGAACAAAGTTATGAAGTAGCTGAAAATGCTGAAAATGCTGGAAAAACTGAAATAACAGCAACTCGAACTGGTACTGAAGGCAAAGTAACTGTTGAATTGCACAGTTCAAAAGACAACCGTCATGAACCAATTGCGGAAACATTGGAATGGGACGATGGTATTGAAGGCGATATAAATGTGCCAATCACAATCATCGACAACGATAAAGTTGATGGCAATAAGGAAGTTATCTTAAGTTTAGGTGCAACTGAAAATGCCAGCTTGATTAAACCTGATACTTCGGTATTGACTATTGTTGATGATGATAAGTTGGATGTGAAAACACCAATTGAGGAAATAAGTTCAACAACTACTTCGACATCTGTTCCAGCAAACAATAATTGTTCAGGTGGTAACGTCATTAATACAACTTGTGATTTTAACTGGAATAATGCTGAAGATGTTATTATTGAAAAAAATGGCAATGTATCACATCTTATTGTTTTAACTGATGTTAAAAATGATGGTATAATTGGTAATTCTGAAATAACTGAAGGCAATCAAGTAACTGGTGGTTTTATTACTGGTTATATAACCAATCATGGCATTTTAGCTGACTTTGAATTTGTTGGTGCTTCTATCAATGGTGCAAATAAAGCTGGTGAAATTGTCGGAATACTGGCTGGAAAAATAACCAATACCAGTAAAGTTGAAGGTTTTTTTGAAAATGTTCGATTAGCATCAGGAACTCATATAATTGGTGGTATTCTGAGTGGTCATATTATCGGTGATAGCGAACAACCAGCTCTTTTGGAAAGCTTAATTATCAAGTCTAAAGCTGTTATTTCCAACGTAATTCTTGCTGAAGATGTTGAATTGGAAGATGGCGTTGTATTTGGTGAAAATATTGGATTCTCTATCCATATTAACTACATGGAAAGCCATAATCTAATTGGATTGCCAGCGTTAGGTGATGCAATTTTCTTCAAGGGCAATGCTAGAAGTTTCGCAAGATTAACTGGTGGAGCCTCAGAAAATGGTGGACCTTTCCAACGGAAATCAACTATTACACGTAAATCTCAAGTTACAATTAAAAGCAACTTATTGATTGACGTGAAACATATTGGCAAACAAGCTGATATTTTGGTGGTTGCACTTCATGAAGGCAAGTTCTACATGCTTAATTCTGAAGGAAAACCAGTTATTTGGAATGGTAATATTTCCAGTTTGATTGCTTTCCAAAAACCGGAAAATTTAGCCCCAGTTGAATCAATTGAAATTTGGAATAACCCACTTGATATAGCTGGTTCAGTAACTGTTTATGTTGGTTACAGACTTAAAAATGGTAAGATTGTTTACTCACCAAATGATGTGATTGAAATGGATTTTGTTGAGTAAAAATATGTTGTAGAGACGCAATGCTTGCGTCTCTTCATAACATTCACGGAACATCCATATTCCGTGAACTAATCAATTAACAAATTACTATTTTGTAGCCGGGTAGAAGCTGTGATACAAAAACTTACCAAAGATTGTTCTTGAAATTTTAGACATATCTGTATGGGAATTTTTGACCTTGATACCACTACTTCTGGCAGTCTTGCTTACGGAACGTCGTAAGGCTACTTGGAGTGATAATTACCGGGCTAAACTCGTGTTTGGATTATAATTTTAATGCGGTCGCCCTGACCAACCACCCTACGTTTAACAAGTTATTAAGGATATATGTTATACTGTATCAATTTTTTAAATTGAGATAAGAATTATGTTAATCAGATTTACCGTAGAAAATTATTTATCTTTTAATGAACTTATTGATTTTAATATGATTGCTTCTGAAGAGACAAATAATAATCATCATATTATTAATGGAAATAGTCAAAAAGATATTAATTTATTAAGAACTTCTATTTTATATGGAGCTAATGGTTCTGGAAAATCCAATTTAATTAAGGCGATGGGCTTTGCTAAAGATTTTATAGTTCATGGTGTCGGCAAAAACCGTAATATTAATGTTAAACCCTTTAAATTAGATACAAATTGTAGTCATAAACCATCACGATTTGAATTTGAATTTCGCTGCCAAGACCGACAATATGCTTATGGTTTTAGTGTTGATAAAACTCAAGTGCATGAAGAATGGTTATTTGAAATGGGCCACCAATTAGAAAATCCAGTATTTGAAAGAGTTGGAGAAGTTATTTCTTTTAATTTTGAACATCCAATTTTTGCTGATGCAAGTCCAGAAGAAAAACAAAGAATTGGTTATGAAGCTCACAGTACAAGAACAAATTTATTATTTTTAACTAATTGCCAAGAACGTAATATTCAACAATTTCATTTTTTATATCAATGGTTTGCTGAAACATTAATTATAGTATTCACAACTTCAAAACATCAGGCTCTTACCTCTTTAGCCAAATTAAATTTAGATTTCTTTAATAAAATAATAGACTTTTTTGACTTTGGTATTCGTAGATTGGAAGTTGAAGAAATAGATTTTGAAAATACTAATGACATACCGCCTATGATGAAGGATGAAATTAAGGCAGAATTTCCCTACGGACAGGAAACAGTTCAATTTGTGTCAATTTCTTCTCGCAATTATGTTATTGAAGAAACTCCTAATGGTGGTTTAAAAGCTCTCAAGTTACTTACAATTAGACAAGATGAAAATGGTAATGATGTCGCTTTTGAAATTTCAGAAGAATCTGAAGGTACTCAAAGGCTTATGGACTTTATTCCAATGTTGATTGGGCTATCTAAAGATAAAGTATTTATTATTGATGAGATTGAAAGAAGTTTACATGCTTTACTAACTAAAAAATTGTTTGAATTAGTTCTTAATCATAGTATATTTACTCATGCAAAAAGTCAATTGATTGCTTCTACTCATGAAGTACATTTACTTGATATTAAAGATATATTTCGTAAAGATGAAGTCTGGTTTGTGGAAAAAAATCAATCAGGAGAATCAGTATTATATTCTTTGGCTAATGCAGATATAGATGCTCTTAACATAGTTAATGGTTATTTAAATGGTAGATTTGGAGCTATTCCTTTTGTTAAAGATATTAAGGATTTAGGTTGGGAAGAATAAATATATAAAATTAAATAATATTAGTGTTACTCAACCAGACCTGACAGGTTTCCAAAACTTGTCAAGTCTTTAGGTCAAATTTAAAGTTTCTGTTAAGGTATCTCTGTTTTTTGCAACATCATGAATATCATTGTTTTTAAAACCTAATGTTATATGAAAATCCTTTTTGGGTAATTGTACTTGTTGACGTAATTTTTCCATATCAGTAGATTCTGCCACTATAAAAAACACATCATCTTCATCTTGAGTAACTCTACCCAGCCCGACCATGCTATAGGTAATTATATTCCCAACTAGAACATCACAGTATTCTGCATTGTATTCAATAGGATTAACAATAGTTATATGATGTTTATGTGCATCGCGTAACTTTTGATTGGATAGATAAACTTGGAAGTCTTGCTGGGGTAAAAATTTTTGCATGACTTTTAGATGATTTTCTATTTCTGGGTAAGGAATGTTGACTCCAAGATAAAATTCATCATGATGTATAAGTTGAATTTCACCTTGTAAAATATTAAATTTTTTCAAGATCAACAGTCCCGCTTCTTAAAGCTGTACTAAAATAAGTTCCTTTAAGAAACTGTCTGCCATTTTCATTATAAAATCGCCATTCTGACATACCTTGGGCATTTTGAAATTCAAAAATATCTCTGATAATAATAACATTTTTGTTTTCAATGTATAAACCAATAACTTTGGAAAATGAACGAGTGCGACCGCTAATAGTATCTTCATTATTGTTTTCCAACACAAAGGACATTTTAGTCCAAGTTTGCATAACTGATAATGAAACCTCTATATCTTTTTCTTCAATTTCTTGACCGTGATCGGTTCGACTTAAAGTACCTTTCCATTTACCGTTTAAATTAGGTATGCCCAACATAGTACGAATAAAACTTATCTTCCATAAATATTTGTTAAAACCCCAAAACAGCAGACCAAATAACCCCATCGCTGAAGGAGCTTCAAAATAAGGTGGAGCAAATTGTTCAAGCCAAATAGCAACAGAAACGCTGATGATAGCTAAAACAATAATAACTGGCTGTCTTTTATCTATATCTATTGAATAATAAACCATATTTTCCTGTATTTAAGTTGATGTTATAAAGACCTGCCAGGTTTTGAAAACCTGGCAGGTCTGGCTATGATTTTTCTGAAAAGCTATATTAAAATAATTGCCAAAGTGCAAAACTACATATTATCCATATCCAACTTAAATTTATCCTTAATACCATTAACATCAACTGTATAAGTACCAGCTTTCAGTCCCTTAACATCTAATGTCACATTTTCCGTAAAGGGTTCTTCTGCCTCTGTGCAAAATTCTCCTACTGAATGGGTAGTTATTTTCACGGTAAACATATTTTCATCTCGTGAACTGGTTGATTGTTTAATTTTCTCACAACCATCAGATAAATAACCTTGAGCAACAACTTGCACCTGTACTGGGAAAGATTCCATTATTTGAACTTGAATATTTTCAACTTTAGCCTTAGATAGTTTATCGACAGGTGGTGGAGGCAGCGGTGGTTCTGTTTCACTACAAACACCAGCATCATAGTTTCCAACTGAACGTAAAATATCCTTGGCATTCGGTTCAATCCGTTGACCGGCTAATTCACCATCAATAACCCGAGCAATTAATTTATCCAAATGTGTCACAATATAGCAAGGTGTACTTGGTTCTTGATGTGAACCGCCCACCCCAGAATCATCCGTCAAAAATAGATAACGCCCTTGAGTCAAAACTTCAGCATTTCGCATCATGAATTCCGCCTTATCACCCACACCACTTGCAGCCAACGGATAAATACGAATTCCTTTGTTTCTGGCAGTATGTACCGATTCAAACATAACTTTCAAGTTTTCATCATGTGGAGGAGCATCAGCTACCAAAAATAACAAACGAGCAACATTGCCGGCACTCCATTCAACATTAACAGCTTCTTCCAAAGCCTGTTCCATTGCTTCTGGATAATCACCACCACCTCTTGCTTTCTGCTTATTCAAATGTTCTTGCATATCATTCAATGAATTAGTAAAATCAAAATTTTGTACTACATATTTATCATTAATATCACGATATACAATCAGACCAAAACGCATATGTACTTGTTTATGCCGAGCTTGAACAGTGTTGACTATATCACGCAACTCAGTGATTAAATAGTTTAATTCATCTGCCATACTACCAGTGGTATCAACCACAAACATTATGTCCAGTGAGTGAGGCAAGGCAGACTTTACATCCGGCATAGTGATAGTCAAACTACGCTCATCGGCTAATTGTTCTAAATCCAAACTAGTAGTGAAAACTGAACTAGCAGAACCGAATTCGTCTTCAGGTGCAAGTAATTGTAAGTCTATTTGTGATTTATTTAACCCATCAAACTCAGGAAATAGATAAAATCTACCATCAGTACCAGTGTACATATCTAATTTATTATCTAACCGTACTTTGGCATTACTCATACCTTTTCCAGCATTATCAACAATATTTAACAATATACGGTCTGATAAAGTAACAAAAGGCAAAGAGTTATCATTTTGTCTATTGCGATAATTTTGGAAAGCAGTAAAATTTAAATTATCATCAATATCACCAGCAGTTAGAGTTCCAGCCACTGGAGTTGGTCTTTCATCAGGATATGGTGGCATTATCATTGGTTCATCAGCAATCATGCCATCAACCATGTCATAAGCAGCTTCAAAACTTGGAGCTTCGGCATCTGAAATTTTCTCGCCATAATCTGCACCAGTTGACATTTCTACAGATTCTCCAGCAAAGTAGTCATCGTCAAAAGCTATGCTGTCGCTACTGTCGCTATATTCGGCTTCATCTGCATAAGATGGTGGCGGACTACTAGGTCTTTCAGAAGGAGATGTTATGTCTCCAATATACATGCCACCATCAGCCTTTTCAGCTT
Source organism: Candidatus Halobeggiatoa sp. HSG11 (assembly GCA_030378105.1). Lineage (GTDB taxonomy): Bacteria > Pseudomonadota > Gammaproteobacteria > Beggiatoales > Beggiatoaceae > DRQV01. The sequence goes on from JAUCGL010000108.1 coordinate 9,505, forward strand.
TTTTTGAGCCAGCACTACTGCCTTCAGATTCATCAGCCTCAACTTCTACCACAGTACTTGGGTCTGGCATCCAAGTAGTTGGTTTACCATCTAATACTAATGTTGCACTTGTACTTGCTATCCAGTTAGTTGGTTGTTCAACATCAGAACCTGGTTTAGCTAAAGTTAGATACCATTTATATGTACCAGAATCAAACCCAATAGGGATTTTAAAAGCAAATATGGTGGTTTTAGGTAAGGTTTGGATAGTCCAATTGGTCAATAATGGTATAGTTTTACCGGCCTCATTGACAGCCATTATTTCAAAATCATACCAGTAATAGAGCGATCCATCTGGAAATTGAATACTCAAATAGACATCAGCTTCCGTAACATCAATTTCATCTTTATTAGAAGAGGCCGATATTTCTAATAAATCACCTACTGAAAAAGAGCTTTTATTTATTTCAAGAGAAATATTTCCAGCGTAACAATAGCTGGATAACAATAAAAAAATGCTACAAAATAATTTGTTAATAGACATTATTATCTCCAATTATATTAAATTATAAAACTACTGATAATAGTAGAATATATTAATGAGAATTACAAATTTATATTAATATAGGACTTACGCATTGACAAAAGCTAAAAAATATTAATTTTATAAATTATATAGTTATAACTTAATTATTGTTCCCAAACTCCTGTTTGGAAACACAATGCCATTAAAGCTCTGCTTTGAATTGAGGTAAAATATATCATTGTTAACGACTAAGCGGAGCTTCTTGGCAGTGCGTTCCCAAACAAAAGTTTGGGAACGATATTTAGATATTTAAACGATTTCATTAAATGTTTGTCTTGTCAATACGTTAAGTCCTATAATAATTCAAGTTAAGCTAAGGAAAATAAATGTTTAACTTAACAAAATTTGATAGTATCATATAGCATTTCCCGATTGGATAGACCACAGTTATATTAAGTAAGAGTCTGATATTTTTATAGATTTTAATTAATAATTAAGAATTGCTATAACGCTGATTGCAAAGCTCGACGAATTAAATCCTCGCTATTCATATCATCTTTAGCAATAGATTTAACCCAACGGCTTGCATCGTTAGGTTTGTAACCTAATGCAATCAAAGCACTTATAGCTTCTTCTATCGGCGTTATAGATTTAGGAGTCAAATTATTGATTGGTTTGGAATTTGGAATTGAAACATCGTCAGTTTTTAAATAATCTCGCATTTCAATAACTAACCGTTCAGCAGTTTTTTTACCAATTCCGGGAATACGTTTAAGCTGAGTTATATCATTATCATGAATACATTGAATGAAAGCATTTAATTCCATTGAAGATAAAATACTTAAAGCCAACTTTGGTCCAACTCCATTAATCCGAATCAAACTACGAAATAATTCTCGTTCTGATGCTATTAAAAAACCATATAAAACATGGGCATCATCACGAATACTTAAATGAGTTAATAATTTAACCTCACTATTAAGTTCCGGCAAGTTATAAAAAGTTGACATAGGAGCCGAAATTTCATAACCCACCCCATTAACCTCAATAACCAATAAAGGAGCTTGTTTTTCTATTATTATTCCACGTAAACTACTGATCATATTTTGTATGTTGAGTATGACAAAGTGCCACAGCCAGTGCATCAGCAGCATCAGCTTGTGGAGTTTGAGGGAGAGATAACAATACCTTAACCATATGTTGAACTTGAATTTTATCTGCATGACCTTTACCAACTACTGCTTGCTTGATTCGGGTTGGAGCATATTCATAAACTGGCAAATTATTTTGCACACAAGCCACAATAGCCGCTCCTCTTGCTTGCCCTAATTTCAAAGCTGAACCAGCATTACGGTGCATAAAAACCTGTTCAATAGCTGAAATATTTGGTTGATATTGTTCGATAATTTGATTTAAATTAGTATATATTTCTTGCAAACGCAATGGTATAGATTCTGAATGTGTGCGTATACAACCACTAGTAACATATTTAGAGTTTTGACGGCTTATTACATCAATAATTCCAAATCCGGTAAGCCTAGAACCCGGATCAATACCTAAAATTCTTTTATCCACGTTTTAACACTGTTCATATTTTATATATTTTCTGATTATAATTGATTTAACAAGGATATTAAAATAACATATGTAATCAAATTTGCTAGAGTGCAACAAACCCAATTAAAGTTGTCAAAGCTTCTTCTTCTTTATTTAAATAAACTTTAACTTCTAAACGTCTTAATTCATTATCAACTGTAGTGGATATTTCTAGCAACCAGTACCATTTATGTTCTGCCATTTTAACAACTCCTTTTTTTATTCCTATTTTTGGCCATTTCCCTTGTACCTGAATTTCTGTTATTACGTTCATTGCTACCCAATGAGCAAGAGTTTTATCTCGTAAATAACCAGCATTTTCCGCATTTTCAGATGTTACTTTTATAACTGCTGACATGGCAATTGCCAAAATAGCTAATGCCACTAAAACTTCTAACAATGTAAACCCTTTATAATGATTCATCAGCTAATACAGTGATTTCTCCAATCATATTTCCAATTAAGTGATAACTTAATTTATCATAAGTAAATGTTATTTCAAATGGGATAAACTCACCACTAGATAATATCATTAATTGGGGCATATTTTGGCAAGTTTCATTTGAAAATATAGGTTCACCATCCAAATAGATTTTTGTCTCAATTCCAGTTGGTAAAATTCTTGGTTTAAGCACACCATCAGTTATAGTTTCACATTTTGTACATATACCCATTTCGGTTTGCAGTTCACAAAAATGATAACCATCTGAACCAAAATGGACTCCAATTTCTTTAGATTGCATAACAGATTCTTGACTGGCCAATTTTAATAAATAAGCCAATCGTTGGCTTTCCTGTTCCAGTTTTTGAGCAAGATTACCATCACCAACAGATAACGTAACAAAACCTAATACTATGCTTATAATGGTTATAACAACCATAATTTCTATCAAAGTGAAGCCGGTGTTTGTTTTATGTTTATTCATGTGAAATGTGGCACTGGGGTTGTTGAATGAGAATGATTAAAAAGGTCTAAAATCAACCCAATACTAGCCGGGTAGGTCGGGTTAGCGAAGCGTAACCCGACTTAATGGTCAAAAATGTTGGGTTACGTTGCCACTTGTCCCAACCTACCATATTCATAACTTACCCTTGCTCTCCAACCTGTCGGTAAGAGAAACTCGTAGGCCGTATATATCTGATTAATAAATTATAATTCGTAGGGAGCATAAGTTTTTTTTGTACTGAATAAAAAATATAACTCATTAATTTTAAATTGTTTATAGGGACAGACCTATGACAGTAGGGCAAAAGTTAAGCGGTTAAACACATCATATCTATAGTATATGTTAAAAGCTTTTGATGTATGATACTATGCTTTTTACACCTCAATTAGTTAGTTAATTCACAATGGTTTATTTAATTCTTTTTGTATATTAATAATTAAGTTAGCTACTCGTTTACGCTCGGTTTTTTCATCACCCAAGTGATACATATACATAACACCACTGCCAATACCAATAGCTATTAATGCAACTCCTCCAGTCATAACCGTAATACCGGCAGCGACACCACCTCCTCCGGCAGCTAAAGTGCCACCACCAATCCATGCTAAAGTTGCATTAGTTGCAGCAGCACCTGAAAGACTAGCAATGGCAGTTCCGGTACCGGCAGTAGCAAATGTTGTGACTAAGCCAAATGCTGTAGCACTTGCTAAAGTACCGGCTGCGGCTCCAATACCGCCAGCAATCATACTTCTGTTTGCCGTCTTTAAATCAGAGTACCCTAAGAAATAAGCACCGTAGGCAAAAACAGCACTTGTCACCATACCTCCGGTAAAACCACTGTTTAGTGGTGAAAAACCTTTTGGAGTAACCAATTTTGAGAATAATCGAGATTGATTATTCATTATTGAATGTTGGATAAATGTTCCTGAGAATGTACCTGCATAACCACTTATTGCTCCAAGTGTAGTGATATTTGCTAATTGTTGCCAGTCAATTTGTTGTCCTGAAGATAATTGAGTCAACAATTCAAAAGCTCCTATAATTCCAGCACCGGCTAATCCTGCTTTCATACCGGCTTGATGAGCTATTTTGACACTAGAAGGAATAGTTAATTTACCATAAATTGTTTCTACTATAGTTCTTTTGGGTTCGCCAAGTGCATGTTTAGTACGAGCAACTTGTACTACTAAACGTCCTTCTTTGTAAGCTTTGATGACTTCTTTGGCAGCTTGCTTCTCAACTTGACTGGCTGTGGGACTACTTAAAGTTCGTTTAGCCACTTCAAGAGAATATTTTCCAGTTCCTTGAGTATACCCATAATACTTTTTTAAGGGACTTTCTCCACCTTTTGCTTCTATAACAATAACTTGTTTACCAGAACGATAAACTTGATCGAAACCTTTTCCTTGTCCCGGCTTTCCTTGAAAAAGTGGTTTGAAATTCATACGGCGTGCATATTGACGTGCACCTGCATCACCAATTTTTTCTATTGAAAGAGCTTTTCCCTTAATGTTACCAGTTTCCATCAATTTTAAATATTCGCTACGTCGATTGAGAACATTAAAATTGACTCCCCTATTATTACTCACTTGAGAATGGAGTTGTGTCGTCTGTATCGACTGCACTAACGAGTTAGAAGTGGTAGGAATAATTAATCCCGTTATTGCTGAAACACCAAAAACACTCGCTTCCGTTTTAGAAATAAACGAATTTTCATAAGGTTGCACTTCTGCAAAAATACTACTAGACAAGAAGCAAAAGCACAACATAAGATACGTTTTCATCATCATACCACCATAAAGTAACAAATTTTGGGTAGTCCTATAGAAAGTAGTGACAGCTTCAAAAAACCTACTAGGTTTCAAAAACCTAGTAGGTTTAACACTACATATTGTAGGACTACCAAATTTTGAAAGAAAAACGCTTAAAAATCAGATAAGGGCTTTTTATTCCTCAAAGCCATATTTGAGGAAAGCGGAATTTTCTGATTATCACGCAGTTCCGCATAAAATTTTTGGAATGCCTCATTATAAGCAGTTTGTGCTGGACTAGAAAGGTAGCGAATATCTATATTACCAAGAGAACTCATTATACCAAAATAGACACGTTCTTCATCAGTACCTGTGATAACTGAACTACCTCCACCTAATTCACCTTGATAATTATTGTAAAAATTGGTAATTTTCCCAATTGCCCATTGTTCATATTTGCGAGTTTGCTTTGCTTGCCAATTTGCAATATTAGTATTGACTCTTACCATCCAAGCTTTGGCTTTTTCAAGCAGTTCTACTGAAGATAATTGAGTCGCTTTTTCAGCAAGAAGTTGTCGAAATTGAATCAATTGTTCGATAGCTTCTTGAGCTTTAATTTGTTTTTCAAATTTTTTAATTGGCTCAAATGCTTGCTCAATTTCCTGCCAAACAATCTCAGATTGGCGTTTCGCAATTTTCTGTCTAGCTTGCTCAAGTTGTTTAGATAGCGTAGCAACTTGTGTTTTGGCTATTTTCATCTTTGGTGCAATTAAAACCAATTGGCGAATAATGGATTCTGCTGAAGTCAGATAATATAAAATAAAATCGGATTGTGCCGACTCATTTTTAGCATTATCAATAAATTGCGTAGCTTGTTGTGCGAGTGTTGAAACAGTGTTAGCAACTTGGGCAGTTGCCAATTGTTGTTCAAGCGTCGCTATTGTGTTTTCCAATTGCGTTATTTGATGAGCGATTTTTGACGAATCGTCCTTGGTATATAGTGATTGTAACGCAAATAAATTTTCTTTTAATGCCTCTATATGCAACATTATTTCGTCTGGATTATCAGCAGATGGACTTTGGGTAAGTAATTGCTCACTTTGATTCAGCAATTTTTTGAGCAATTGGGCGGTTTCAGCTTGATTAGCCAGAGTAACTTTATCAACAATTGACTGTTTCAATTGGGCAATGTTAGTCAATGCTTGTTGTAATTTTTCAATGTCTTGAACTGGGATATAAAGTGCTTGGGTACGCATGAAAGTATTCATGTCACTTAACACATTGAGAGCCATTTCATAATTACCCTCATCAATGCGTTGATGACAATAATCTAACACATTTTGTTGATAATGGTTAATTTTAGCCCAATTGCCAGGTGCTTGACTGATAGCATTACTAAAATATAATCCTGCATTAGCCAGATCGCCTTGTTTGAGCAAGGATTCGGCTTTCACTAAAGCTTGATCGGTTTTTGTGGTTTGATGATTTTTGGCCCTGATTTCGATGCCAGTTTTTTTAGCTAATTCTTGTTCAAGATGTTGAACACTCAGTTGCAAGTCATTAAGCAATAAATTAAAATTATCGATGGTTGCAATGTTGTTACTGGCTTTGCCTGCATAAAATGCCATAACAGTACCCATGCCAAAAATAATGACAAACAGCAAAATATTTTTTATATTCATTACTGATGTTACGCAGAGAGATAATAAATGTTAAAATGTGAATTAATATCTAAAAAAATCATGTAGTTAAGAGTTATAATTTCAGAAATTTCTTAATGGTTATTTTTAACTAATTGTTTTTAAAAGGTATATAATTTTAGTTCTTAATTTACATTTAACAGCATATTTTATAAATATTTTTTTGAAACCAGATTAAATGTCAATGATTCAAGCTCTTCTTCAAATTCTTCACCATATTCTTCAGCATCTTCATCTTCAACATTATAAATCCAGTTAACAACAATATTTTTCTTATAATTAACCACTTCTTTATCCAATATATCAAATAAATCTAACAACATTTTTGAAGAACTACTATTAAAATATATAAATTCAACGTTTACAGTAAAAGTCTGTTTTTCTAAATGTTGTAAGTAAACTTTTAATAATTTAAAAATTGGAATTGTAAAGTTGGTAATATTTTCTGGATAACATTCACCTTTGAGTTCAAGAAAATGTTTATCAACATCAAAGGTAACTTCTGGAGTATGTTTAGTGGCTTTTATATTTAAATTTTCCATATAAAATATATCAAATAGTTGTTTTCAAAGAAAAAAATGAAAAATTTTCATCTACTTTTTGTACATTAAATTCAATTGGTTTTACTGATTTTCTTGCCAACTCTATAAACCCCAATCCAGCACCTTTGCTATCTTTATGGCTATCTTTACGACGTCTTTCTTTATAATAACGTTTTAGTTCATCTCTATCCATAACTTGTAATCTGGTTAACTGTTCACAAATTGAGTCAACAGCTTCATTATGAATCATATTGCCGCATGAAACATAGTAATAATCATTATCATAGCCCACCCCAATTATGCCATTGCTCAATTCAGCTTTTTCAGAACCGGGCGGAGTTTTTTCAGCTGAATAGTGAATAATATTCTGACTTTGTTCCACGAACATAGAAAAAACTTTAACAATTGTTTTAGAATCAGCATCATCAAACTTCATTTTATTTCTTAGGGTATCACCAATACCAACCATTAATTCTTGTGATATTGGACCACCAAAACAAAAAAATAGACCTTGTTGGTTAAGCATTATTTTTAGTTCGTGAAGATTTGATAACATTTGTTATTCCTTAATAATTAAAATTCAGATTTTACAACATTAACATTATAGGTTAGTAGACACATATATTTATATTGGATAGTTTATAATGTGAATTAAGAGCTAAAAAATTATTTTAAAAATCATATAGTTAAAAATTATAATTTCAGAGGTTTTTAACAGGCAATTTTTTAACTCATTGTTTTTATAAAGATACATAATTTTAGCTCT
>JAUCGL010000010.1 GCA_030378105.1 Candidatus Halobeggiatoa sp. HSG11
GGATTCGTGATGTGACGTTCAAGGAAGATACGGTCAGAACAAAGTCGGGGAATCAAGCTCAAATAATGGGAGTGTTGCGCAGTCTGGCCATTAGTTTGTTACGCAAAACAAAAGTCAAAAATTTTCAGGCTGCTATTGAAACTTTTGCTGACTGTTCTGATCAATTTGAAGCAATGCTCAGGCGGCTTACTTTTTTATGAGAAAGCCGATAAGGATAAGTTTGGATTCGTTGAGGGGACGAGGTTTTGTAGTAGTTTGATGGATTATTTTAGGTTTTTTGGTATGTTTAACTGGTGTAGTTGGAATGACAAATTCTTCTTGTTCAATAGGTTGTTCTATTTTTTCATTGAAGGATTGAGGTTTAGTGATGAGTTGGTGAACAATTTTTGCTTTTTTGGTATATTTTTTCGGCGTAGTTGAAGTAACAATTTTTTCTTGTTCAATAAGTTGTTTGTTATCTTCTAGTGCATTGTAATAATCAACAATAGCTTGGCGACCTTGTTTAACTATTTCTACTGGTGGGGTTTGGAAGGGGTTGTCTTTAATATAAATTCTTTTCTCCCGTAACAACCCATAATTCCATTCGACTTCTAAATTTAGCTCAAGCAACTCTTTAGGAAATTTGGTTAATCTATTTGAACTTAACAACAATGTTTGCAAATTTTGCAGTTTTGCTATTTCAGGAGGTAAGTTGGTTAATTGATTATTTACTAAACCAAGATGAGTTAAATTTTGCAGTTTTCCTATTTCAGGAGACAAATTAGTTAATTGGTTATTTCTTAAATCAAGTTCAGTTAAATTTTGTAGTTTTGCTATTTCAGGAGGTAAGTTGGTGAATTTATTCTTTTCTAAATCAAGCTCAGTTAAATTTTGTAGTTGTCCAATTTCAGGAGGTAAGTTGGTGAATTTATTCTTTTCTAAATCAAGCTCAGTTAAATTTTGTAGTTGTCCAATTTCAGGAGGCAAGTTAGTTAATTTGTTATTTCTTAAATCAAGATGAGTTAAATTTTGCAGTTTTGCTATTTCAGGAGGTAATTCTCTCAACTCACAGTTACGTAAACTTAACTCTATAATTTGATTATCTTTATTTTGTATATATCCTACTGAATTCCAATCTATTTGATCTAACTTTTTTAATTGCATACCTATAATTTTATATTTTTTTAATTGTATACAGATACTTTTTTCTAATTGTTGAATTATTTCTGGTTTTGGTCTTGGTTTGAAAAAATTGAACATGTGTTTTTCCTCTATTTTTTTAATTGTCTGAATCAGAATTTACAGGATTAAAGAATTTCCAGAATAAAGTCAAAGGCATTCTTGGTTTTTAATTCTGTTAATTTTAAAATTCTGTGAATTCTGATTCAGATATTTTTTGAACAAGATTAATGACAACCAAGTACAGCTAATTAACGAAATAAACTAATACTTCAAAACCAAAAAATTCGCTTATTTCGTCAATTCGTTGTACTGATTGACCCAAACCAAATCCTGCCCATTCTGTTAATCCTGATTCTGACAATTAATTCTAAACCACAACCATTCTCATTGCAAGACAATTCATATTAAATCCTGCCTATCCTTTAATCCGTTTAATCTTGTTCTAAATCTTTAAATAAGAAATCCAAAATTTGAACTCCTAAAATCTATCAAGTATAATATTAACCATTATTATCACTGGAGAATCTCATGCAAGAATTACAAGCAATACACTACGGAGAAGTTGAATTAATCCCCGGAATAAAATGTGATGGATATGTTCTGTCTGATAACACTGCCTGCTTAAGCGAACGTGGTACTGCAAAACTTTTAGGAATGAGCCATACAGCTTTACAGAACGTGGCAACTACTGGCCTTCCAAAAACACTTAAACCATTAATTGATAAAGATTTTAGCGTGGCAACTACTTTGGTAAATGTAACTGCAAACAATAGTCCACACAAAGGTAGAAAAATTACTGTTTATGATAGTAAATTTGTAGAATCATTAATGCGTGCATATGTTATGGCAATAGGACATAATGTTCTACAAAAAAATCAGATCAAAATTGGACGAATGATGTGCAATTTTACAATCAACTCTTGTCAGAACCGCCCTAGAATCTGCCATAAAACAAGCCTGTGGCCTTAATCCCAATATCCAAACAATTGCTCAACGGAATTATACAGATATTGTTAAATTACTAAAAGATTACAATTTCACCTGTTCAATTCAAAGCGACATTGCAACTAAAAAAGACATAGCCAAATTTGTCGATTTACCCATCAGCACCATCAACTATTTCCTTAAAACTCACAGCGATACCATCAACCCAATTCAACTTGACCGTCAAACTATAAGACAATCAGGCTCCAAAGCTAATCGCTTAAATGGCTATTCACTAGAAGATGTTGGAAAAATAGTTCTAGGCATGGATTCAGTGATTGGAATAGAACTGAAAAAACAAGTGTTTGGTAGTGTTAGTACTTTAGCTAAATTTGATACCAAAGGTGAAATAGAATGGCAACAAGTCCTTAGGCAAGTATTTGATAGTCTTGGTTTTAATCATAATTATCAAATTGGTAAATATCGAGTAGATTTTTTCGTGCAGGATTTAAATTTGGTTTTAGAATGCAATGGTTACGATAATCACAATTCTTACGACCCAGTAGCAGAAGCTAAAAGAGAGAAATTTATAACTAAAAATCATAGCCTAGTTCGCTTTCATCACAAGATAGACTGGAAAACTTTGGTAAATGGAATCTTACGAACTAAACAAGGAAATGTTACCGTATTGTATGATATTGATAAAACAAATGATTATTTATCTGTTTCTGGATTAAATTAAATGGATTAAAGAATTTTCATAATAAAGTCAAAGACATTTTTGGTTTTTAATTCTGTTAATTCTATAATTCTGTGAATTCTGATTCAGATATTTTTTGAACAAGATTAAACGGATTATTAACAGGATTACAAATTATATATGGTTTTAAAGGTTTAATCCTGCCCATCCTTTAAATCTGTTTAATTTTGTTCTAAATCATTAAATAAGAAATCCAAAATTTGTACTCCTAAAATCTATCAAGTATAATATTAACCATTATTATCACTGGAAAATCTTATGCAAGAATTACAAGCAATACACTACGGAGAAGTTGAACTTATTCCCGGAATAAAATGTGATGGATATGTTCTGTCTGATAACACTACTGCACTAAGTTTAAGAGGAACAGCAAACTTATTAGATATACACGGCTTTCTCATAAAAAATTAAGCCGCCTGAGCATTGCTTCAAATTTATCAGAACAGTCAGCAAAAGTTTCAATAGCAGCCTGAAAATTTTTGACTTTTGTTTTGCGTAACAAACTAATTGCCAGACTGCGCAACACTCTCATTATTTGAGCTTGATTCCCCGACTTTGTTCTGACCGTATCTTCCTTGAACGTCACATCACGAATCCAATTCTCGGATTCGACCCCCCAATGCTCTCGGACTGCCCATGCCAATTCTTTGGTTTTGTCCTGAGGCTGCTTGTCTGCCGTTTGATTTGTTATATAGAAGGATGTTTCGTAGCTTGTTTTTTTTGTGCTTGTCTCAAATGTCTCTCGCTCAATAACCACCAATGATTTCAACCAACTGTTTTCCCAACGTTTATCTATAGAAATAGTTTTCATAGAAAATAGTTTTGCCCGGCGTATGGTGACACGGCCATGTGCTTTTTCAATATCGGTATCGGTAACCTATTTGTTTGCTTTTTTCTGCCAATTCCCGACATTGTTTTAACAAAATAGGTTGGTTTTCTTTGACTTGGATTAAATAATGTCCACCAGCCTGATGGATTTGAGCAGTGGTTTTCGGGTTGCAATGATGTGCATCCAGCGTTATTTTCTCTCTCTCCAATCCTGATTTTTTCAGCAGTTGTCGGACTACTGGGATTTCACTGGATTTTGACCCAATCAGCTCCGCTTGTGCGAGCAATACACGGTTTTCATGACTCACAGCCAAAACAATTGCCTGCTTATTCCCAGATTTAACCGTTCCTTTCAATACCTTTCCGTCAACAGCAACCCATTCTTGATTAAGTGTACGTTCCATGCACACACTAAAATACTTTTCAACAAGAATGTTTAATTCTTCCCAATCGAGCTGCGTTTACAAGACGGGGCAAGTAAGCACGGGAAATTGGCATCGCATCATGAATTCCTGTTATGTCTCGCAACCATTTAATTTTATTGGATATATATCGAAAAATGCTGGATACTGTTGAACGTCCTACCAGCATTGCCAAAATAACAGATGCTATAACGAAAGGAAGCGAATGCCGTTTACCTCTTTCATCATGTGGGTCTGTCAATTCACCCAGTACATTAATGAAATTGATGATTTTTTCGTCTGAATAAGGTATTGTTTTGTTCACAGGTATTCTTCTTCTCAAAATTTATGGTTATTGAAATTAGCTTCATATTATACCAAAATTTCAAGAATTTTTTATGAGAAAGCCGTGGGGTAACCACAAGAAATAACCCCTACAAATCATCATTTAACGTAGTAGGGGCAATCCTTTATGGTTGCCATTAACGCAAATGGCAGTGACTTCGTTCCTACCCACCCTACATAAAATGGTTTTAAAAATTTAAACTTTTGATTTTAACCAATTTCATCAATCAAAGTATCTGCAAATTTACTAGTAGAAACCTCAGTTGCACCTTCCATCTGTCTGGCAAAATCATAAGTAACAATTTTTTTCTGAATGACTTTAGGATAAGCATTACTTATTAAATCAGCTGCTTCCTGCCAACCAATATATTCCAACATATTAACTCCACTGAACAACAAAGAACCGGGATTAACTTTATCCAGATTAGCATATTTAGGAGCAGTGCCGTGAGTGGCTTCAAATACAGCTATATTATCACTCATATTAGCTCCCGGAGCAATTCCCATACCTCCAACTTGAGCAGCAATCGCATCAGAGAGGTAATCACCATTCAAGTTCATAGTGGCAATAACATCAAATTCAGTTGGACGTAATAACATTAATTGAAACGTTATGTCAGCAATGCGATCTTTAATCACAATCTTATCCGATGGTTGTTTGCCATCATACTTGCTATACAATTCTTCTTCAGTTATAGTTTCAGCAGCAAATTCCTCTTTAGCAAGTTCATAACCCCAATTACGAAAAGCACCTTCGGTAAATTTCATAATATTACCTTTATGAACCAAAGTGACATTTTTTTTGTTATTATCAATAGCATACCTTATTGCTTTGCGTACCAATCGCTTGCTTCCAAATGGGCTTATTGGTTTGATTCCGATTCCACTGTCGGCAAAAAAATTAGCTCCCATTTCTTGCTTAAGGAAGTTTTCCACCTTTTGCATTTCTGGCGAACCTGACTGATATTCAATTCCAGCATAAACATCTTCAGTATTTTCCCGAAATAGAACTACATCAATAAGTTCTGGATGTGACATGGGAGAAGGAACTCCACTATAATAACGAAGTGGACGAACACAAGCGTATAAATCCAAAGTTTGTCGCAACGATACATTCAAGGAGCGAAATCCGCCACCAACTGGAGTAGTCAACGGTCCTTTGATAGATACAACTAAGTCTTGTATAGCTTGAATGGTTTCTTCTGGAAAATAATTACCATCATATTTTTTACTTGCTTTTTCTCCCATAAACAGTTCAGCCCAATGAATTTTACGTTTGTCATTATAAGCCTTTGCAACTGCTGCATCCCAAATTCGTAAACAGGCACTGGTTATATCAGGACCAATACCATCACCTTCAATATAACCCAAAATTGGATTGTCTGGAACATTTAAACGATTATTTTGTATCGTAATTTTAGTACCATTATCTGGTAAATTTATAGGCATAATTTTGAATTCTTTATTAATATGTTAATGAAAACAAGGAAAAATTTGATAATCAGTAAGTATTAAAGAATAAACCGTATATAATGCTTAAGATATGAAAGACATCAAATTATATCTTGGATAATGCGATTAGTTTCTCCATCACATTCTATCATATTTGAGGAAAATAATTCTTGCACTCTTCTATCAACAATAACATCTTTAGGTCGAACTTTGGTTTTTAAAATAAGCCCTTCTAAAGTTCTACAACGGCTGAGAGCAACATATAATTGACCATGAGCAAAAGTTCCCCAGCCTAAATCAACAATTACTTTATCGAATTGTTTTCCTTGGCTTTTGTGAATCGTTATTGCCCAAGCTAATTTAAGTGGATATTGAGTGAATGAACCCAATACTTCAGTCGTTACCACTTGAGTTTTTTCATCAAAATTATAAGTTAAAATTTCCCATTTAACCGGTTTAACATTATGAACTTTATTATCTTGAGTCACCACTTTAATTTGAGTTTTCTGAATTTTCTTAACTCGCCCCAAAGTTCCATTAACCCAACGCCCTTCACTGTCATTTTTAACAAACATGATTTGAGCATTTACTTTGAGCGATAACTCTAAATCTGTTGGGAGAATTGGTTGATCAAATTTACCTTTTATTTCTCCGACAAAATTATGCAAGGCAGTAGTCAATTTTTCCAATTGTATTGCATTGATTTGAGCAGCTATTTTATTTGTCGTAGTTAGAGTTATGAAATAATCTTTAACACCAGTATCAAACTTTGGCTGATAACGTTGATTAATTCGTTGAATTTCACTGGCACAGGCTTGATTGCTGCGGATAGCATTGAGTAAATTGATAAATTCTTGGTCTTTATGTCGATAAACTTTAGTCAATTCTATTAATTTTATACTCAATTCAGTAAATATTTTAGCACTTAAAAAGAATGGACTGCTGTAATTGGTGGTAAATAATTTGGCTTCCTCATCGTTAGAAACGACTGGTGGCAGTTGAAATAAGTCGCCAATAAAAACCATTTGTACTCCACCAAAAGGTTTAAAACGGTCTTTGCCATTCAAACGCATAAAATGGTCTATTACATCTAACATATCAGCTCTTACCATAGAAACTTCATCTATAACAATCGTATCGACAGATTTATAAAGTTTGCGTCTTTTAGCTGATAATGGTTTGATTTCATCTGGACTAAGTGGGCGTGGTGGCAATCTAAAAAAAGAATGTAAAGTGGCTCCACCAACGTTAAGAGCGGCTATACCAGTAGGTGCTAGTACTACTATTTTTTTCTTAGTTTTGGTTTTAAAATAATTTAATAGAGTTGATTTACCGGTGCCTGCTTTACCAGTTATAAAAACGCATTGGCTATTTTTTTCCATTAAATTATAGGCATTTTTGAAGTCTTCGTTGAAGTCAAGCTTGTCTTCTGATATTTTTTCGGTTGGTTCAGTTTTATTTATTGCCGCATCCCAACTTTTCACTGCCCATTCAGCCAAAGCTTTATCAATTCCTAAGCTGTCATATAAACGTTGAGTTAAATGCTCTATTAATTCTGTTTGAGAAAGTGATATAGGTGGATTTAATAAATCGGTGACAACATTTTCACGTAAGCTGTTGATTAGCAAAAAAACTTCACGCTGGTATTTATCGCCATAATTTTTATGCAATAAAGCTTCAAAATATTTATGATCGTCACATCGTTTAGTTCCATGACGGGTAATGATTTTAGTTAGTATTTCTCTAGGTATATCAGGCATATAATTATAAGGTTATGTGATTATTCAATTTTAAGGAGTAGCAAGGTCTCCTTGCAAATTAAAACAAGGGAACTTTGTACTCCGAAATTCTTAAAAAATTCGACTATCAAGTTTTTAAGCTACTCTGTAATTGTACAACGCAGAGCGTTGAGACAGGCATTCCCAACCAGAGGTTGGGAACGATGACTGTGATTGATGAGTATTATGTTATTTATCAGTTAAGATTTTCTCGTTCCCAACCTCCGGTTGGGAATGCCTGCCTTGACGCTCTGCGTCATACAACTTTTTGAAAACATGATAGTCGAGAGAAATAGCTATAAGTTCTATTTTTTAGTTTAACCAAACTGACAAAATATTACCATCACGACGAATTTGAATCGAACGGGTATTATAGCGTTCAAAATAATAAGCTAAATCTTCTATACTATTAATTTCTCTACGATTAAACCCAATAATAACATCATCTTTACGAAAACCAATTTTCCAAGCATTACTATTTTCGGTTACTTCTTTAATTTGAATGCCATCGCTGCTGTCTTTTAAAATTGCACCTTTTAAATATAGACTTATCGTTCCACCTTTAAGTTTACTATCAGCAATAATTGCATAAAAATTATAAGTTTTACCGCCTCGAATAACCGTAACTTTAACTTGCTCACCAATTCTCAATAAACCAATCCGATTCTTAACATCTGTAGCTGAATTAATTGTTTTATTGTTAATAGCGATGATAACATCACCTGATTTTAAACCAGCTTTAGCAGCAGCAGTTTCTGGTTCAACTTTGGATATAACAGCTCCTTTATTATCAGTTATTCCAAAGGCAGTTGCTAGTTTTGGAGTTAGCTCTTGTAGCTTAATACCTAATTGACCACGTTGCATTTCTCCAAATTCCATAAGATGGCCAATAACTTGTTCAACCATATTGCTTGGAATAGCAAACCCAATCCCAACATTACCACCGCCGGGAGCAATAATCGCTGTATTAATTCCGATTAACTCACCATTTAAATTAACCAAAGCACCGCCAGAATTACCCGGATTAATTGAAGCATCAGTTTGAATAAAATCTTCATAACCTTCAATACCTAAGCCACTACGCCCTAACGCACTTATAATTCCTGAAGTAACTGTTTGTCCTAAACCAAACGGATTACCGATGGCAACTACAAAATCTCCCACTCGTAATTGTGAAGAATCGGCTAAGTTAATAGAAGTTAATTTTTCTGGTGGTACTTGCAACAAAGCTATATCAGTTTCTGGATCAGTACCTATTAATTCAGCATTTATCTGCTCTCCATTTAATAAAGTTATAGATATTTCATCTGCTTTATCAATGACATGGTTGTTTGTTATAACATGCCCAGCTTTAGCATCAATAATAACTCCAGAACCACGACTTTGTTTTTCTTTACGTTGTTCAGGGATATTGAAGAAACGTTGAAAAAATGGGTCATTAAACAATGGATTGTAAGAAGAATTAGTTTGAGTGCTTGAGATATTAACAACTGCTGGCAGAACTTTTTCCAGCATAGGGGCCAAACTAGGTAACGGTTGATTGTTAACCTGAGTTGGCAATTCTGCACAAGCTGCTTGAAAAATAAAAACTAAATATATAATAGAATAAATACGCATATACTCTCCAATATTATTGATTAGAATTCTTAATTATTTGAATAAAAATTGTAAAATCAATAGACATTTTTCTATTAAACTAAAATTTCTTTTATATAAAGGATGTTATGCAAAAAATTTTCAAATATATTAATGTTAATTTACTGGACTTAAACTGGTTAAAAGGTTTATAATTTCTATTGATGGTTGTTTTTAATTGCATAATTGGAAACTCAATTTTATAGCAATTCTTAATTATGAATGCTTAATATAACTGTGATCTATCCAATCGGGAAATGCTATAACACAACTATTTTTTTACTATTTACATAGTTTTTATATGGGCTTGTGGAGAAGGTATTAATTAGACATCTTTCCTAAATAACTGATGATTGACGCAGAGAATATTTTAATTGATTTGATACCATAGGTTTCACCTATGGCTATTCAATTGTAAACCCCGTTGGGGTTGTTCAAATTCTGAAAGGATTGAATGTGAATAGCCACCGATGAAATCGGTGGAATATAAAAGCTTTCTGCGGTAAGTTCAGTTAAATAAGTATATATATTTATTTAGGAAAGATGTCTACTATAGTACTGAATTCTATATACAAACCTATTAATAGATGATAATCAATATGTTAACTCCACAATTAAAAGAACTTTTAGAATTACGTTATCAAGCGAACAGTGTCGGCTTAGTCTCTTCACAACGAACTCAAACTATGTTAAGCGGTTTATATGCTTCTGTGTTTAGAGGTCATGGTATGAATTTTGAAGAAGTGCGAGAATATCAGTCTGGTGACGAAATTCGCAATATTGACTGGCGAGTTACCGCTCGGATGAATCGACCTTATTTAAAAATTTATAGAGAAGAGCGAGAACGCAGTGTTATGTTATGTGTTGATACTGGAGTACAGATGCAATTTGGTACTTGTGAAACTTTTAAAGCTGTCCAAGCTGCTAAAGTTGCAGCCTTATTAGGATGGAGTGCTTATGGACATGGTGATAGAGTTGGTGGGCTATTGTTCGGACAGCAAGCTCCCAAATTTTTTCGCCCTAACCGCTCACAACGTTCTTTAGGACAGATTCTACGCAATTTAACTATTCCACCTAATGACAAACAAGATTCATCCACTTTAGAAAAAGCCTTACAAGTATTGAATCGTAGCAGCGGAACTGGGTCTTTATTATTTGTGATTACCGACTTTAATCAAGCCGATGTTCCAACTTTACAACGTACCCTTAGCCAATTACGCCAACATCATGAAATTGTACTAATAAGCATTGATGATCCAGCAGATTATGATTTACCGGCAGTTGGACAAGTTGGATTTGTTACACCCGATGGTACTAAAGTTTATATAGATACAGATAGTAAAGCTGGGCGAATTGCCTATCGTAAAACATGGGAAACTAAACGGCAAGATTTAAAACAGATGGTTCAAGGTTTATTTATTGATTTATTTAATATATCAACTCAAGATAATGTTTATAATAGCTTATTTAAAGGTTTGCAACAACGAGTCCAAAATCGTAGAACTCATAGGTAGAGAATGAAAAGATTAGAGGGTAATGTTAGCCTCACCGCTATTTAAGTTAAGGGCAGATACGCTGGTCTGACCCTACAAAACACAATATATTTCAATATGGTAGGGTCGAACCTATATGAGTTAGCTCTTAATTTACATTTGAGGCTGCAAAGTCAAACATAGTCAAAAACTCAATAGTCGAGTATAATTAAAAATTGATTTTGATAATTGGAGCTATAAAATATGAAATTAATTAGATTAATTATTGTTGTTAGTATCTTGTTTTCCTGTGCTAGTCAGCCACTTACCTTTATTGAAAGTAAAAATGAAGAAGGAATGTGGAAATCAATTCCATTACATAGTCGTTATGGAATGTTTGTTAATAAAAATAAAGAAGTTTGGCGACGTGTAGTTGATATATTGTCAGAAAAATATGATTTGGAAATTTTGGATAAAACCAGTGGTTATATTCGCACTTCTTGGAAGTCATTGCCTAGTGATGATAAAAAATATCGTAGCCGAGTCATAATTAAAATGTTGGGCAATGTTTGGCATACAGCCAGACTTAAAACAGAAGCTCAACTTCTTGATGGTGAAACTTGGCTTGTTGGTTATGACAAGGTTATTTTAGAAGAAATTTATAAAGATTTACAAGGACGTGTCGGTACATCTGTTAGATAATTGATATATTTGTATTAAATTCAACCAAAAATTCTCGTTCCCAGTTTGAGATATTGAGAACGAGGAAAATTTGATAAGATAACATCAGTTAAATATTTGCGTATAATGATGAAACTTTCAAAAAATTGAAAACAAAAAATTTCATTTAAAATTAATAATTAACCATTCACAATTAAAAATTACTTAATCATATGAGCGATGTAAAAAAAGTTGTACTAGCCTATTCTGGTGGTTTAGACACCTCAATTATACTTAAATGGCTACAAGATACATATCACTGTGAAGTTGTTACGTTTACAGCCGATATTGGCCAAGGAGAAGAAGTTGAACCAGCACGTAGCAAAGCTAAAGCTGCTGGAATTAAAGAAATTTATATTGAAAACTTGCAGGAAGAATTTGTACGTGATTATGTGTTCCCAATGTTTCGGGCAAATTCCATTTATGAAGGTGAATATTTACTTGGAACTTCCATTGCTCGTCCTTTAATTGCCAAATATTTAATTGATATTGCAAATAAAACCGGGGCTGAAGCTATTTCACATGGTGCTACTGGTAAAGGCAATGACCAAGTTAGATTTGAATTGGGAGCTTATGCTCTTAATCCAAACATAAAAGTAATAGCTCCTTGGCGAGAATGGGATTTAAATTCCCGGCAAAAATTACTCGACTATGCAGAAAAACATGGCATTCCAATTGAAATGAAACGTGGCAAAAAATCTCCATATTCAATGGATGCTAATTTACTGCATATTTCCTATGAAGGTGACATTTTAGAAGACCCTTGGAATGAACCAGAAGAAGATATGTGGCGTTGGACTGTATCTCCACAAGCGGCTCCTGAACAAGCGACAGATTTGGAACTAGAATTTGTTAAAGGTGACATAGTTGCAATTAATGATAAAAAAATGACTCCGGCTGAAGTATTAGCCTATCTTAATAAAGTTGCTGGTGAAAACGGAGTTGGCCGACTAGATTTGGTAGAAAATCGTTATGTTGGAATGAAATCTCGTGGTTGTTATGAAACTCCGGGTGGGACTGTTATTTTAAAAGCCCATCGAGCCATAGAATCTCTAACTTTAGACCGTGAAGTTGCTCACCTAAAAGATGAACTGATGCCACGTTATGCTAGTTTGATTTATAACGGTTATTGGTGGAGTCCAGAGCGAAAATTATTGCAGGAAATGATTGACTCTTCGCAAGTTCATGTTAATGGCAAAGTCGCTCTGAAGCTATATAAAGGTAACGTTATTATAACTGGTCGTAGTTCCAAAGACAGTTTGTTTGATGCTAATATTGCTACTTTTGAGGATGATGCTGGTAGTTATAACCAACAGGATGCTGAAGGCTTTATTAAACTTAATGCTTTACGAATGCGATTAGCAGCTTTAAAAAGATAAAATCTATTAAGTCATAAAATAATAAATTGATTTTTTTTTGATAAATTTTATTTTTAAATGATACAATATTTGCTTCATTTTAATCTAATCATAATCCATAAGGGAAATAATTTATGAAAAAACTTTTTATTACTGGAATTATCGCTGCATTTGCTATGCAATTCGCTCAAGCTTCAACTGTTTGTGATGCAAAAACATCTTTAAATGATGCTCGTTCAAACTTAGTAGAAATGGTTGGTATGTCTGATAAGGCTGCTGAAGAAGGAATTAAAGCAGAATTAGATGCTTTAAGAGAAAAAGTTAATGCTGCAACTACTAACTTAAAAACAGCAATTGCAGCTCTTGAAGGTGAAAATGCTGAAACAGCTTCTAAAGATGTAGTAGCTACTCTAAAAACAACTTGGGCTGATTTTGAAAATACTCGTGAAAGCGAAATTATGCCTAACGTATATTCAGGTAAAAAAGCTGATGCCAAAGCTATAGCTACTGGTATTCAAGCAGAACGCATGGCAGTTATGAATGATTCAATCTCCAAGCTTGGTGGAGATAGCTGTGAAGAAGCTAAGTAGTATTTAATTTTTTAAGATAGGGCATTTTGCTCTATCTTTTACTTATTTTTGCATCTGGTTCTCAAATCCTACTCCTAAATCTAAATAACATATTCACCAACAAAACTCCCTCCCATCTTAAAGTCGGGCAGCAGTACCAAATCCAGTACCATCAAGTCTGTTTTTTTCCATATTTTAACCATCAAAATAGGTTGTTTTAGGTTGTTAACCAATAACTTGACATATTTTTTTTTATTTTATTCATTATTCGTTCTAGTATTATGTTATATTACTTCAGGTTTATTTTAATACATAAACAAAATTCTCTCACTTTATGAGTTTTGCAACAGCTTTTTATAGATTGTTTTTAGTTATTCAATATTAACACTACTCCTTAACTTGCTTAACTATTTTCTTATTTAACATATGGGTTTTTAGTGAAGGTATTAATAATATGATATAATTAAACATATGGATGATTCTCAATTATTACGCTACAGCCGTCAAATAATGCTACCTCAGATTGGAATTGAAGGTCAGGAACGTCTAGGTAACTCTAAGATTCTTATTATTGGTTTAGGTGGCTTGGGTTCACCGGTTGCAATGTATTTAGCTGCTGCTGGAGTTGGTCAATTACAATTGTGCGATTTTGATCGAGTTGATTTATCCAACTTACAACGCCAAATTATTCATAATAATGATGACATAGGTAAACCTAAAGTAGAGTCTGCTCGTGAAAGCTTATTGATGTTAAATCCACTTGTTGAAGTCATAACGATAAATAAACGTTTAGAAAATGAATCTCTTATAACACAAGTAAAACAAGTAGATGCAGTAATAGATTGCAGTGATAATTTAATAACTAGATTTGCCATTAATTCTGCTTGTGTAGCAACTCAAACTCCTTTAATATCAGGTGCTACAATAAGAATGGAAGGTCAAATAACAGTTTTTTTAAATGATATAAATAGTTCCTGCTATCGTTGTTTATATCCAAGTAATGCTGATTTAGAAGAAACATGTACTCAAACTGGTGTTTTAGCTCCAATGGCTGGTTTAATTGGAAGTTTACAAGCCTTAGAAGCAATGAAAATAATTATGAGAGTTGGAAAAATTTTGGCTGGACAATTGTTATTGATTGATGGTTTAAACATGGAAATCAATCAAATAAAATTAACTAAAAACTCAGATTGTCCAATATGTTGCCAACCATAACATTATGAATAGTAAATCCGCACATATTTTAGTGGCTGATGACTCAGCGTTAGTTCGTGATATTCTTAAACAAGCCTTACAAAAATACGGTTATATCGTAACATTAGTTAAAAATGGTCAGCAAGCAATAGATTATTTTATTGCTCATAATCCAGATTTAATTCTTATGGACGCAGATATGCCGATCCTTGATGGTATATCGGCTTGTATTCAAATCAAAAAACTTCCAGCCGCTAAACACACTCCTATTATTATGATCACTGCTTTTGTCGAAACCAAAAAAATTGACAGTGCATTTGTAGCTGGAGTCACTGATTACATAACAAAACCGGTTAATTTAGGAGTATTGCGAAATCGTATTCATTACATTTTACAAGCTAAACAAGCTGAAGGAGCTTTGTTTGCAGAAAAAGAAAAAGCTTTAGTCACCTTAGCTTCAATAGGAGATGGGGTAATAACTACAGACGCTGAAGGTAAAATAGAATTTTTAAATCCAGTTGCAACTAAACTAACTGGTTGGACGACTAAACAAGCTAAAGGATTGCCTTTAAACGAAGTTTTACATTTGCAAGACGAAAAAAATAATAAACCAATTGATTTCCCATTACATCGCTGTTTAAACGAAGGAAAAACAATAGTTAAACTAAAGAATTACTGTACTATTTTGATTCATCAAGAAGGAAATAAAAAATTTGCAGTAAATGATTCAGGAGCTCCAATAAGAGATCGAGCAGGAAATATTATCGGAGTTGTATTGGTATTTTCTGACATGACTAAAAGTCGTGAAATGACTAATACTCTTGCCTATAAAGCTTCTCATGATTCTTTGACTGGTTTATATAATCGTAATGAATTTAAAGTTCATTTAGAAAATATAACTCAAAATTCAGAACTTAAAAAACAAGAACATGCTTTATTATTCATGGATTTAGATAATTTTAAAATTGTCAATGATACTTGTGGGCATGAAGCTGGAGATCATTTATTAAAGGAGGTAGCATTATTATTACAACAAAGAGTTACTGATAACCAACAGCTTTTTTCTAATTCTGTATTAGCTAGATTAGGTGGTGATGAATTTGGTTTATTATTAGAATGTTGCACAACTAAATCAGCATTAGAAATAGCTAACGATCTATGCAAAAGCATCAAGAATATTAAGTTTTTTTGGAATAATACTGGTCATGATAAAAATGTTTTTACTATTGGAGTTAGTATCGGTTTATTACCGGTTGATGAACAGGTTATTCATCCTAAAAATGCACTAGCGATGGCCGATTCAGCCTGTTATGCAGCAAAAAATACTGGTCGTAACAATGTTCATATTTATCAAAAAAACAAGAAAAGACCAACTGATAAAAATATTCATTGGGTTTCTCTAATAAATAATAATTTAGAAAAAAAGGATGGTTTTTCTTTATTTTATCAACCTATTGTATCTTTACAAGGACAACATAATTTTACTAATTGTTATGAAGTTTTATTGCGGATGAATGATCCAGAAGATAATAACGTAATTCTGCCAGGAGCGTTTTTATCAGCAGCAGTTCGTTATAATTTAATGCCTTCATTGGATAAATGGGTAATAAAAACTTTATTTATTTGGTTGCAAAATAATCCTAATCATTTAAAACAATTAGATTTTTGTACAATAAACATTTCTGGTTATTCCTTAAGTGAAAATTTCTTAAATACATTAATAAAAAACATTAGTTTAAGTGAAATTCCACCTCAAAAACTATGCTTTGAATTTAGTGAAACTACCAGTATGAGTAATTTTAGTGAAGTTTTTAGTTTTATGACTCGTTTAAAAAAACTTGGCTGTCGTTTGGCACTAGACAATTTTGGAACTGGCATGGCTTCTTTTAATTATTTAAAAAGATTACCGTTAGATTTATTAAAAATAGATGGGGTTTGGATTAAGAAGCTTATAAATGGTAAAGTTGATTATGCTATAATTAAATCTATCAATGAAATAGCCCATTTGATGCAATTACAGACTATTGCTGAATATGTTGAAAGTCAAGAAATTCTTAACAAGTTATATGAGATTGAGGTTGATTATGCTCAAGGTTATTGGATCAAAGTTCCACAATCATTAAAAAAGATTATTACAATAGAATCTACGTCTTTTTTAAAATAACTGATAAAAAATAATTGGTTTCACAGATGTTTTATTATGCTAACGAAATGTCCATATTCAGTTAGCTATTTAAATTTCTCAATGCTTCCCTCTCCATGTCTAGCGGCAATTGATTCCGTCACGCAATAAAACTTACTAAAATTGATGTTTTTTTATTATTAATAAACAACTTGAAAACATTTGGTAATCTCTATAACTTGACCTATCAAGTTTTTTAGACGCAAACATTTGTGTATCTATAGCATTTACCGATTGTATAGACCACAGTTATATTAAGCAAGAATCTGATATTTTTATAGATTTTAATTAATAATTAAGCATTCATAATTAAGAATTGCTATACAATATCAAATAATATGCCCGGTTAAAGACTACTGCCATTTGGGTTAAGGTCAACCATAAAAGATTGTCTGTCCCTATGTTATGTTATAATTTGTAGGGGTAATCCCCTATGTAGCTACCCTAATCAATACCTTACAAATAATAGTTATACATTCTTGAAAAATTATGATAATTTAACAAAAAAAGATTAAAAATGTTTATAACCGGTACTGATACAGAAATTGGTAAAACTTGGTGTACTTTAGCATTAATTCAATATTTTAAGGAAAAAAATCTACATGTTGCTGGTATGAAACCCATTGCTTCAGGTTGTCATTACAGTATTGATGGTTTAAGGAATGATGATGCTGAACAGATTCTTGATTTAACTGGATTAAATATACCATATAATATGGTTAATCCTTATCCATTTGAACCGCCAATAGCTCCTCATATAGCAGCCAAACAAACTGGCCAATTAATTGATTTAAATAAAATAATAATTAATTATAAAAAATTACAAGCCCAAGCTGATATTGTTGTTGTAGAAGGATTTGGAGGTTGGCGAGTACCTATTAACGCTGATTTGACTATAAAAGATATGGTGTTAGTTATGAAAACTCCAGTGATATTAGTAGTTGGAATACGTTTGGGTTGTATAAATCATGCGTTATTGACCGCTGAAGCTATAATACAGGATGGATGTTATTTGGTTGGTTGGATTGCTAATTTTATTGATAAAAATTTTATTGATCAACAATCTATTGATACAATTTCTGATTATTTGTCAGTTCCTTTGTTAGCACAGATGCCATATTTAGAAGTTTTGGATATTCCATTGTTAGCAAGTAAAATTAATAACTGCCCAGCTTTCAAGTTCCCATTTTCACAAGAATAACACCTTAAACTATCCTTTAAATGTATTGTTGCTGTATATCGAATATCTTGCTTACACTTCTCGATAACATAATTAACTACACATTCTCTCAAATCTGCACTATAACTTATATTTATAAATAATATTACTATATACGATAGTGAGCTGCTATATCACAATTTAAAATTCAAAAATTTAATTTATATCAAAATAACCTTATTCCTATTAATATATAATGAACAATTTGACATTTTAAGAGAAACATTATGCGTAAATTAATAACTACCATTTCAGGTATTGTTCTTATTGGCCTTAGCTATACAGCAATGGCAGAAGGTGATGGAGCTGCTTTATATGAAAGCAAAACCTGTTGGTCTTGTCATGGTAAAGATGCCAAAACTCCACTCATGCCTCAGTATCCAAAAATTGCTGGTCAAAATAAGGATTATGCCTTAATTCAAATGAAAGACATTAAAAGCGGAGTTCGTAGTAATGGTCAATCTGCTGCTATGAAAGGAGTTATGGGCTTAGTTAATGATGCTGAGATGGAAGCCATTGCTGAATGGTTATCTACTTTAAACTAAATTAAGAGATTAATAAATGAAATTAATGACATACTTACTTACTTTAGTTATAAGTATAGCTTTAAGCAACACTGTATTAGCTGAAGAAAAAACCGAACCATCTAAGGAAGCTAAACGAGCTTGGAATCAGATGAATGAAGAGCAACAAACAGCTCTTGATGCTAAACCAGATATGGAAAATGGTTTAGATGTATACGAAGTTTGTTCTGCTTGTCATATGCCTGAAGGTTGGGGAATGGAAAATGGTACTTTTCCACTGTTAGCTGGTCAACATCGTTCAGTACTCATTAAGCAATTGGCAGATATTCGAGCTTTGAATCGTGATAATCCAACTATGTATCCATTTGCACTTCCAGAATCTATTGGAGATGCTCAAGCTTTAGCCGATGTTACTGCTTATATTGCTACTTTACCAATGAATCCTAAAAATGGAGTTGGTCCCGGTGACAATTTAGAACATGGTAAAAAGTTGTATAAGGAAAACTGTGTTAAATGTCATGGTGAAGAGGGTGAAGGTAGCAAGGAAAAATTCTACCCACGTATCCAAGCCCAACATTACAAATATATGTTGCGTCAATTTGAATGGATTCGTGATGGTAAACGCCGCAACGCTAATCCAGATATGGTTAAGCAGATTAAAAGTTTTACAGATAAAGATATGATAGCGGTTATTGACTATGTTTCTCGTCTTAAACCACCTAAAGAAGATTTAGCTGAGCCAAATTGGCAGAACCCAGATTTTGCTGACTAGTTATAATAGCAGTTAAACTTTATTAATTAAGTTAAGGTAATTTGTTGGAGTCCAAACTTTAGTTTGGGATTCTTTCAAGATAAATCTTGGACTCCTTCAAACCTTTTATTTAAGCCAACACAAAATCAATTTTCTTTTCTTGCAAATCAACTCTTACAACTTTAACCTTAAGTCGATCTGACAATTGATAAATAACTCCATTGCTTTCACCAGTTAAACGAAAAGTAACTGGATCAAAATGATAATAATCTTCCTGCAAAGATGTGACATGAACTAAACCATCCACAAAAATATTATCTAATTCCACAAACAAACCAAATGCTGTTACTCCAGTTACAGTACCCTCAAATTCAAAACCAACCTTGTCTTGCATATGTTCACATTTAAGCATCATAACCGCATCACGAGTTGCCTCTTCAGCCCTACGATCAGTCATGGAACAATGTTCACCTAAAATTTCCATTTCATTGGCAGTATAGGTAAAATCTTTAGGTCTTTTAGGCTGTAAACAAAAGTGAATAGCACGATGTACTAATAAATCTGGATAACGCCGTATTGGTGAAGTAAAATGAGCATAAGTTTGATATGCCAACCCAAAATGGCCTTGATTTTTAGGACTATAAATAGCTAGACGCAAACTACGCAACAATACTAGTTGAATCATCCGAAAATCTGAGCGATCTTTAACTCTTTCTAATAACTTAGCATAATGATGAGCTTGTGGCTGATCTTTACCCCATAATCGTAAACTTTGTTCTTTTAAAAAATTTCTTAGGGCAGTCAATTTCTCTTCATTTGGCCCTTCATGAATACGATACAGCAAAGGTAATTCTTGTTTAGTCAACCATTCTGCCGTTGCAACATTGGCAGCTAACATCATTTCCTCAATTAGACGATGAGCTTCATTTCGAACAACAGGCACAACTTGTTCTATTTTCTGTTGCTTGTCAAAGATAATTTTAGTTTCAACTGTATCAAAATCAATAGCTCCCCGTTTTTGGCGTCGATTAAGTAACAATTGATATAAACTATATAAATTATCAAGCTGTGGCAATATTTTAGGCTGAGAAAAGCCTTTTTTATCACCATCTAAAACTTTTGCCACTTGATCATAGGTCAACCGAGCCGCAGAACGAATAGTAGCTTTAAAAAAACGAGTTCGTCTAATTCTTCCATAAAAATCAATTGCTAATTCACAAACTAAGCATAGTCGGTCAACTTTTGGTTTTAATGAACAGAGTTCGTTGGATAATATTTCTGGTAACATAGGTACAACTCGATTGGGAAAATAGACCGAATTGCCCCGGTTTTGAGCTTCCAAATCTAAAGCACTACCAACTTCAACATAGGCTGACACATCTGCAATTGCCACTCGTAATAACCAACCTTTACCTCTTGGTTCACAATGGACAGCATCATCAAAATCTTTAGCATCCTCCCCATCAATCGTAACAAAAGGAATATTACGCATATCTTCCCGATCTTGTTGTAACCGTTTGGGAATTTTGCGACTTAACTTTTTGGTTTCTGCTAATACTTCCGCCGCCCATTTATGGGGCAATTCATGTGAACGGATAGCAATATCAATTTC
The DNA here is from genome assembly GCA_030378105.1 of Candidatus Halobeggiatoa sp. HSG11. Classification (GTDB taxonomy): domain Bacteria; phylum Pseudomonadota; class Gammaproteobacteria; order Beggiatoales; family Beggiatoaceae; genus DRQV01. The sequence goes on from JAUCGL010000010.1 coordinate 20,886, forward strand.
CATTCCCGGTGATAAATGATCACCAATTACTTCAATAACTTCCCCAAATGGTGGATTATATTTAGTGGGAGGAGATAATAAACGTACAACAACAATTTGGCCATCTTTAGCTTTGCCTCGTTGTTTACGTTTCTCAATTAAAATATTGTGAATAATACGCCGATTATTTGGTTCAACAAATGCTACATTTTGGCCACGTTTGTGAAAAAAACACCCAACAATTTCCTGAGTATTACGTTCTAAAACTTCGACCAATGCAGCTTCCTTGCGACCCTTGTGATCAAGTCCAATAATATTAACTAAAACTCGATCTCCGTGCATAATAGAACGCATTTCCCGTTCCGATAAAAATAAATCATCACCACCTTCATCGGAAACTAAAAATCCATAACCATCTGGATGTGCTATTATCCGTCCCCGTACTAAATCCATTTTCTTAGCTAAACCATAACCGCTACGACGATTACGAACAAGCTGTCCATCACGTTCCATCGCTTTTAAACGACGACGTAAACCTTCTTTTTCACCAGCATCATTCAATTCAAATAATTTGGTTATTTGACGCAATGTCATTGGTCTACCAACATCGGTTAAATGCTGGATAATAAACTCACGACTAGGAACTGGATTGGCATAATTTTTTGCCTCCCGTTCAGCATGAGGATCGTTCAAACTTTTTTTTCTTGGCTTCATTGACTATTAAGGTCTCTTTGTATAGAATAACTGTATCATTTGCCGAGGTGGCGGAATTGGTAGACGCGCTAGCTTCAGGTGCTAGTGAGGGTGACTTCGTGAAGGTTCAAGTCCTTTCCTCGGCATACCCACCATTCGTTGAATTCTCTTACAATTAATATACCATGTTTTATTCGCTACTTCGTCCAATATTATTCGTTTTACCGCCAGAAACAGCCCATAAGGTTACTTTAATTAATCTTAATGTCTTATATAAACTTGGCTTAACTAAACTATTTTTTCGCAATATTCCATACGCTCCATGTACTATCATGGGGTTGGACTTTCCCAATCCAGTTGGATTAGCAGCCGGAATGGATAAAGATGGTGAATATATTGGAAGTTTAGCCTCATTAGGATTTGGGTTTATTGAAGTCGGTACAGTTACGCCACGTCCTCAAACTGGTAATCCTTATCCACGTTTGTTTCGATTACCAAAAAAACAAGCTATTATTAATCGTATGGGCTTTAATAATAAAGGAGTTGATAATTTAGTCACCAATATTCAAAAAGCTCATTTCAAAGGTATTTTAGGGGTTAACATTGGTAAAAATGCTGATACTCCATTAGAAAATGCTGTAGATGATTATTTGTTCTGTTTACATAAGGTTTATCCTCATGCAGATTATGTCGCAATAAATATTTCTTCTCCTAATACTCCTGACTTGCGTAAATTGCAGCAAGAAGGTGAATTAGATAAATTGCTAAGTGCATTAAAGCAAGCCCAACAGCAACTTACAGAACAACATGATAAATATGTGCCGATAGTATTAAAAATTGCCCCAGATGTAACTACGTCTGATTTAGATAAAATCATGGACAAGTTGTTAGCTTATAGTATAGATGGAGTTATCAGCACTAACACAACCACTTCTCGTAAGGGTTTAAAAAATGTAGCTCATGCAGACGAAGCTGGAGGATTGAGTGGAACTCCTTTATCAGATTCGGCTACATTTATAATAAAACAATTACATGCTAAATTACAAGGAAAGATACCGATTATTGCTGCTGGTGGTGTAATGAGTGCTTTAGATGCTCAAGAAAAACGTCTTGCCGGAGCTAATCTTATTCAAATTTATACTGGGTTAATTTATCGGGGGCCAAGATTAATTAAGGAAATTATTAATATTTTTTAATCAAGTGAAGTACCTTCTCGCTCCCCTCATTGCCATTAAGTTAAGGAGATTTATTCTGGTAACCACAAGGGATTACCCCTACAAATATTCACATAACGTAGGGGGCAAATCCTTTATGATTGCCCTTAACGCAAATGGCAGTGCCTCACTTCAAACACACAAACCCTACTGATACAACCAAACTCGCAACAGAGAAAATAATTTATCTGCTTCAAGCGGTTTGGGTAAATAATCACTGGCTCCGGCTTCAATACATCTGGCTTTATCACTTTTCATTGCTTTGGCGGTCAAAGCTATAATCGGCAATTTGCGAAACTGTGGTTGAGAACGAATTTTTCGGATAGCCTCATATCCATCCATTTTTGGCATCATAATATCCATCAATACTACCGCAACTTTTGGATTTTGATTAAGCTGTTTAATAGCTTCTTCTCCATCATTAGCAACGACAACTTCCATACCTTTGCCTTCAAGAATGGCTCCCAAAGCAAAAATATTACGCATATCATCATCAACTATCAATACTACTTTACCACTTAAAATTGCTTCTTTATCATGGACTTTATGCAAAATTTGTTGTTGCTCTTCAGATAACTTAGCTTCTACTTGATGGAGAAATAAAGTTGTCTCATCTAACAAACGTTCTAAAGAATGGACTGGTTTAACAATGAGGTTATTAGAATATTTTTGTAAAAGTGCTTCTTCTTCTTCATTCAGATCACGTTCAGTATAAGCGATCACCGGAATATGGTGATATTTTGATTCTTTATGAAGTTTTTCAAGTAGTTGAATACCAGTATTTTGTTCTACACCTATATCTATAACTATACAGTCATCTGCTTGAGTTTGCAGATGTTGCCATGCATCAGCACAAGTTGCAACTATGGTTGGTTCAATATTACTAGTTTTGATCAAATTAACAATGGCTTGTTGATGCTCAGGATTATCCACAACTACCAGTAAATTTTTCACGATTTTGCTGATGAAATCTTCTATATTATTAAACACTTCAGTCAACCCTTCCGTACTAACTGGTTTAAGGCAATAACCAATTGCTCCCATTTTTCGAGCATCTTGGCTGGCATCAGTACCAGAAACAAAATGAACTGGAATATGGCGAATATCAGGATTATCTTTGAGCCTTTCCATCACCGTCCAACCATCTATTTGTGGCAAACCAACATCCAAAATAATTGCATTAGGTTGATATTTTTCTGCCAATTGTAAACCATTTTCACCATCTTCAGCTAACAAACATTTGAATTTTTTTGGTTTGGCCAGTTCAGAAATAATTTTAGCAAAATTGCGATCATCCTCAATAATTAAAATGGATTTATCAGTGGACTTTAAGTTATCTCTATCGTCAACCAAAGGAGTCTGTGAGTTGCTAACTGTTGGACTAGTTGCTACCGATGAAACAGTCGGTTTAGGTTGATTTGATGGCGTTTCAAGTTTGGTTGGTTTAGCATTTGTTGAATGTTTAATTGGAATATACAAGCTAAAAGTACAGCCTTGACCTTCGCCACCACTGTGTAACTGAATTTCACCACCAATGAGCTGGATTAGTTGGCGTGAAATAGATAAACCAAGCCCAGTACCACCGTAACGGCGACTTGTAGTACCGTCAACCTGTTGGAAAGCTTCAAAAATAACTTTTTGCTTATCAGTTGGTATGCCAATACCAGTGTCGGTAACGATTATGGCAATTGTTTCTTGTGGATTGAGTTTGCTGCGTGATAAATCAGTTTCACCAGTTGGCCGCTGAATATTCAGGGTGATACCACCTTCATGGGTAAATTTGAAAGCGTTAGACAACAAGTTAGTAATAACCTGTTGCAGACGTTGTTCATCAGTGTAAATACTTGCTGGTAAATCCTCTGCTAAATTAAGCGTTAATTGTAGATTTTTTTCATCAGCAACATGACGGAATTTATGCTCAATTGAAGTGATTAAATCAGTTAGAACAAATTCTTCTTGGTTAATTTCAATTTTGCCTGCTTCAACTTTAGATAAATCCAGAATATCGTTAATTATCCTCAGTAATTCATTGCCTGATGAGTGAATTGTATTGGCATATTCCACCTGTTTTTCACTTAGATTGTTATCTTTATTATTAGTTAGTAATTGAGCCAAAATTAGCATACTATTCAATGGAGTACGCAATTCATGGGACATGTTAGCCAAAAATTCTGATTTATATTTACTGGCAACTTCCAATTCATCAGCTTTGATTTGAATGGCAGCTTTGTTTTTTTCTAATTCAGTATTTTTGATTTGAATATCTTGTTGCTGATGTTCCAATTTTTGTCCTCGATGTTCTAGTTCATCATTGCGTTGATGAAGTTCTTCTTGCTGGGCTTGTAATTCTTCCGATTGAGATTGTAACTCTTCAGTTTGACTTTGTAATTCTTCGTTAGTCTGCTGTAATTCTTCTTGATTATTTTGGAGTTCCTCAGCTTGATCTTGGCTTTGTTTAAGCAAACTTTGCATTTTAGTATGTGATTCAGCAGTATTAACTGTTATTCCAATATTGGGCAGTACTTGCTCCAAAAAACTCCGTTGCAAATCTGTCAGCTCGTCAGCAGAACCAATTTCAATAACACCTTTTACGCTATTTTCATATAAAAACGGAAGTAGTAATACATATTTGGGTAGTGTTCCAGCTAAACCAGAGCGAATAATAGGTAAACATTCTTCCGGTCTTTGGCTGAAAGAGATAATCCTTTTATCCAAAACTGCTTGTCCAACTAATCCTTCTCCAATAAAAAACTTTTGAGGTTGCTGATCATTGGTAGTGTAAGCATAGCTGGCAATTATTTGTAGATAAGGTTGTTGATTGTCTTTCAAATCGTTTGTATGTAGCAAATAGAATAATCCAACTTCTGCTTCCACATAATCAGTTAGGAAAGATATAATATTTTTAGCAATAGTAACAATTTCTTGTTCACCACTTATTTGTTCATTTAATTGGGCTTGACCTGTTTTAAGCCAGTCTTGGGCAACATTTTTGGAGGTAGTCTTAGCTAGTTTGCTGGCAGCAGATTCTAAGGCATCTTGAATTTGGGCAAAGTCACCTTGATATTCTGCTTTTGTAGTAACATAATTCCCTTCAGCTAATCCTTTAGACACTTGAGTTATGTCTTCAATGACTTTTTGAAAATAGCTGGCTAAAGTATCAAAAGTTTGGCTTATTTCACCAATTTCATCTTTACGAGTAATTAGTTTAGTAATTGTAGTTCGGTTAATACCAGTCAGAGTTATGTTACCTTCGCTAAGTAATTTAGAACTTTGTGCAATGAGAATCAGTGGCTTGCTGATTAAATTAGCTATAACAAACGCAATTAACAAACTAACTATCACTATCAATAAAGTAACAACAATATCAATTAAAACTGTTAATCTAGCAATTTCTTGAAGATTAATATGGGCAACTTTTTCTTGTTCAGTTGCACTTGTAAATATTTGTTCTAATGGTAGTTCAAGAGCATGTACTGCGGTACGAAAATTTTTTATACTAGTAGCAATTTGTTGGTCTGTTTTGACCAATTGCATAAATTTGGTTTGGTATTGGTTAACTTGCCTAACTAATTGTTCTTTTTCAGTTTGATTCAAATCGGTATCTGCAACATTGGTTGTGAAACTAATGACTGCTTTGTCCAAATTATCAACGTATTTTGTTTGATTGCGTAACAGATAATCCTTTTCATGTCGGCGCATAGTTAACTCATCAATTATCAGTTGATTCAAATTACGCATTTTAATATTATCTTCAATTGCATGAACAGTTTCTCGAAATTGTCCTTCCAAACCACTATCTTGAAAACCACGTTTTTCCAGCAAATCAATAACGGCTAGAAAAGTGGACTCGTATTCGGTGAGGTTTTTTCTGATAGCATCAATGACAATTAAGTCTTTTTCGTGAGTTTCTAATTCACTGATTTTACCCATATATTTGTGGATATTAATCACATGAGCTTGCACTTTAGCTACGTATTTAGCCCGTGCCTTTGCAAAACCAAGTTGTTTATAACGCAAGAAATAGTCTTTCTCGTTACGACGTACCATTAACATTGCGTTTTGACTTTTCAAACTTAGTTTGGCAATTTGCCCATAAACATCAAGAAGTTCAACAGTTGTTGTCTGCATATAATGTTGACTAAAGAAATTAATAATGCTATTAGTGACTATTAGACTAATAATAATTAGGAAAGCCAAAATTAGCTTGTTACGTATTTTTAGGTTATTAAATCGGTTAAACATTTTAAGTGTGTCCTTTTTTATTATGAATGTATGAATATCTTAAATCTTTACTAAATTAGGACTTAACGCATTGACAAAACAATCATTTCACGAATTTGTTAAAATACAAATAGTTACAAAAAATCACACCACTTGTATAATTTATATATAAACTATATTTATATAGCTCTGTCATTCCCGTGAAAACGGGAATCCAGAAATCGTTGAGAACACTTGATTCCCACTTTCGTGGGAATGACAATTAATTAGTTTGCGTTTTATAAGTGTATGATTTTAATACATTTTACACTTTATTATATTTATCAATGCGTAAGTTCTATAAATTATAATAATTCATTGGTGTGATAAGGAAAAACTCTACTGATACAACCAAACTCGCAACAGAGAAAATAATTTATCTGCTTCAAGCGGTTTGGGTAAATAATCACTAGCTCCAATTTCGATACATTTGGCTTTGTCATCTTTCATTGCTTTGGCAGTCAAAGCTATAATCGGTAATTTGCGAAACTGTGGTTGAGAACGAATTTTTCGGATGGCCTCATATCCATCCATTTTTGGCATCATAATATCCATAAGTACCACAGCAACTTTCGGATTTTGACTAAGTTGTTTAATAGCTTCTTTGCCATCATTAGCAACAATAACTTCCATACCTTTTCCTTCAAGAATGGTTCCCAAAGCAAAAATATTACGCATATCATCATCAACTATCAATACTACTTTACCGTTTAAAATTGCTTCTTTATCACGGACTTTATGCAAAATTTGTCGTTGTTCTTCAGATAATTTAGATTCTACTTGATGGAGAAATAAAGTTGTCTCATCTAACAGACGTTCTAAGGAACGGACTGGTTTAACAATGAGGTTATTAGCATATTTTTGTAAAAATACTTCTTCTTTATCAGTCAAATCACGTTCAGCATAAGTGATTACCGGAATATGATGAAATCTTGATTCTTTATGAATTTTTTCAATTAGTTGAATTCCAGTATCTTGTTCTACACTAACGTCTATAACTATACAGTCATCTGCTTGAGTTTGCAGACGTTGCCAAGCCTCAGCACAAGTCGTAACTATGGTTGGTTTAATATTACTTGTTTTAGTCAAATTAACAATGGCTTGTCGATGTTCAGGACTATCCACAACTACCAGCAAATTTTTCACGATGTTGCTGATGAAATCTTCTATATTATTGAACATTTCAGTCAATCCTTCCGTACTAACTGGTTTAAGACAATAACCAATTGCTCCCATTTTTCGAGCATCTTGGCTGGCCTCAGTACCAGAAACAAAATGAACCGGAATATGGCGAATATCAGGATTATCCTTGAGCCTTTCCATTACCGTCCAACCATCTATTTGTGGCAAACCAACATCCAAAATAATTGCATTAGGTTGGTATTTTTCTGCCAACTGCAAACCATCTTCACCATTTTCAGCTAACAAACATTTGAAGTTTTTTGATTTAGCCAGTTCAGAAATAATCTTAGCAAAATTGCGATCATCTTCAATAATTAAAATGGATTTATCAGTTGGTTGCAAGTTATCTCTGTCATCAATTAAAGGCTCTTGCGAATGCAAATTACTAACTGTTGGACTAATTGTTGATGAAACTATTGTTGGTTTTGGTTGATCTGATGGTGTTTCAAGTTTGGTTGGTTTAGCATTTGTCGAATGTTTAATTGGAATATACAAGCTGAAAGTACAGCCTTGACCTTCGCCACCACTGTGTAATTGGATTTCACCACCAATTAACTGGATAAGTTGGCGTGAAATGGACAAACCAAGCCCAGTACCACCGTAACGGCGACTTGTAGTACCGTCAACCTGTTGGAAAGCTTCAAAAATAACTTTTTGCTTATCAATCGGTATGCCAATACCAGTGTCAGTAACGATTATGGCAATTGTTTCTTGTGGATTGAGTTTGCTGCGTGATAAGTCAACTTCAGAAGTTGGTCGCTGAATATTCAGAGTGATACCGCCTTCATGGGTAAATTTAAAAGCATTAGACAGCAAGTTAGTAATAACCTGTTGCAGGCGTTGTTCATCAGTGTAAAGATTTGCTGGTAAATCCTCTGCTAAATTAAGCGTTAATTGTAGATTTTTTTCATCAGCAACATGGCGAAACTTATGCTCAATTGAAGTGATTAAACCAGCTATGGCAAATTCTTCTTTATTAATTTCAATTTTACCAGCTTCAACTTTGGATAAATCAAGAATATCATTAATTATTTTCAATAACTCATTGCCAGATGAATGAATTGTACTGGCATATTCTACCTGTTGTTGACTTAGATTGTTATCTTTATTATCAGTCAGTAATTGAGCCAAAATTAACATACTATTCAATGGGCTACGTAATTCATGGGACATGTTGGCCAAAAATTCCGATTTATATTTACTGGCAATTTCTAGTTCATCCGCCTTGATTTGAATAGCAACTTTGGTTTTTTCTAATTCAGTATTTTTGATTTGAATATCTTGTTGCTGACGTTTCAATTTTTGCCCCCGACTTTTTAGTTCATCATTACGTTGGTGAAGTGCTTCTTGCTGGGATTGTAATTTTTCAGTTTGACTTTGGAGTTCTTCGTTAGTTTGTTGTAGTTCTTCTTGATTATTTTGGAGTTCTCCAGCTTGAATTTGACTTTGTTTAAGCAAACTTTGCATTTTAGTTCGTGATTCAGCAGTATTGATTGCAATAGCTATCATTGGTAAAATTTGGCTGATAAATTCAAGTTGTATGTCCGTAAATGAATTAAAAGAAGCCAGTTCAATAACACCTTTCAAGCTATCTTCATAGAGAAATGGAGCAACTAAAATAGCTCGTGGAGCTGTTTCTCCCAAACCAGATTGAATAGGAATATAATCATCTGGAGCTTTATTAGTAACAAATAGTTTGCGTTCCAAAGCAGCTTGCCCAACAATGCTTTCTCCAATTTTAAATTCATATGTGGAATTTTTACGCCAAATATAAGCATGGCTTGCCAGCATTTTTAAATAACTCTGTTCATCTTCTGTAGAATCTTTTAGCAGATAAAAAGCTCCAACTTGAGCATCTAAATAAGGAGTTAAAAAATTAATAATATTTTCAGTTAATTGAACTATATCCTGCTCCCCACTCATCTGCTTATTTAGCTGGGTTTGACCAGTTTTGAACCAATCTTGGGTTTCACGCTCACTAGTCATATTTTGCAGATTTTTAACCATTGCTTGGATTGCCGCATAAATTCCAGTAGCTTTTTTGCTGTCAAAATGAATATCTAAATTCCCACTCGCTACTTTATTAGTTATGCCAGCAATTTCATATGGTTCTCCACCAACTTGAAGCATAATTTCCCGACTGATATAATAAACCGCAAAAATGGCTAAAATTATTCCCAATATATTAATAATGACAATAATCCACCAACTGGTATTGGCATGTGATTTCATACGTTTAGCATCTTCTAGCATTTTAGCACGGAACATTTCTTCAACTGCATCGGCAGTGGTGATAAACCTATTAAATATTTGATCAAATTTATCGTCTAGGTCTTGATCATCAAGCTCTTTTTTGCCAAAGTTATTATCAAAACGCAAATGAGCATTCTTGATAAATGTATTTATATCTTGTTTAACTGAAATTATTTGTTTTTCTATAGTTGGATCGTTAACTGGATAAAAAGTACCTTTAGAATTTGTACCCCCTTTAAGAATGGCATCAGCATACCAAATACTTTTATCCAACAATTGCCAAACCCTTTTTATCACTTCCTTATCTTCAATTCCAATGATTATTTCTTCAAACCAAAGATGGGCAATTGTAGCGGTCAATTGAATTTCCATTGCAGCATCAGCAAGAGGCGCGTTTTTAGTACCAAGTTGCACATTTTCTTTGTAAAGTTTTTCTATTCCTATGATGCTGAAACTTCCAGCAATAAGCATCACAGCTAAAATAGATAAAAATGCGATTAATAATTTAGTTTTGATTTTCATAGGTAAAATTCCTTTGATTAAGAATGTGTATGTTATAAGCAATTATTAGTTGTTAATTGTTAATTGTTAATTAAATTCAAAAACAATATCAATTATTTATAAAATATTAATATAACTAACTCAATTGGGAAATGCTATAACAAAGTTGGATATGTTGAGGCAATGAAGCATCAATCAGATTTTAAACTGGTACATTCCCATTTTCACGGTAAATTTATAATTATGATATCGTTCTTCAAGCTCTGCTTGAGAACGCACTGCCAAGAAGCTCTGCTTCACGAGTTAAATATGGATTTCTGGAAATACACTTCATTTCATTCCCGAAACAACTGTCAAGGCTATTTTATACATTTTCCTTATTTATTGTAGAGTTATCAGTTACATCAACTAAAACTCGATCTATTTCTGCCAGCAAGTGTTTTTGAGTGTAGGCACTTTTTTGAAAGATTTTCGCAACTTTATCATGCAAACATTGTTGATCTTCAACCGTTATATCCTTGGCAGTTAACACAATGACTGGTATTGAGGCACAAGCCGGTTCTTGGCGTAATAAAGCAATAAATTCAAACCCATCCATTTCTGGCATCATTAAATCCAACAAAATTAATGCTGGTGGTTTCTGTTTAACTAATTCTAACGCTATACGACCATTTTCAGCTCGTTCAACTTGCCAACCATGTTTTTCCAAAGTTCCAGCTACCATTTCGCGTGTAACTATATCATCTTCTACTATCATAACTGGTGCAGAAACATCAATATTGGTATTGTATTTGCCAATAACTGCCTCTAATTTATTATAATCTAATGGTTTTATCAAATATTCTGCTGTACCAACTGAGTAACCAATACTTCTATCTTCCAACAGTGACAATGTGATGATCGGAATATGGCTCAACTTTGGTTCACTTTTAAGGGTAGATAATAAATTCCAACCTTCACCTTGTTCCATCATGACATCCAAAATAATCGTTGTTGGTTCTAATTCATTTGCTAATCGAAGTCCTTCTTGATGAGTGGTAGCAAAAATTAACTTATAACCAACTTTATTTAGGTGTTTTTTAAGTAAATTATGTACCATCAAATCATCGTCAATCACAAGAATGGTTATATCTTTGGCGGTTTTGGTTGGAACCGGTATATTATTACTTTCAATGGGTTGGTTATTTGGAACTGAAATTATATTGCTTGTTTCTATCGGCAAATGCACTATAAAGTTACTGCCTTCATCAAGTGTACTCGTAACTGTTATATTACCTCCCATCATTTCTGCAAAATGTTTGCTTATCGCTAATCCAAGTCCGGTACCTCCATATTTGCGTGTTGTGGAAGCATCGGCTTGAGTGAAAGCTGCAAAAAGACTGTCCTGTTGTTCTGCTGTCATGCCAATACCAGTATCGCTTACTTCAAATACCATCCATGAAGCCTCATTTTCAGTAGTGATAGTCAGTTTAATTATGCCGTTTTCAGTAAATTTATTGGCATTGCTTAACAAGTTTAATAATATCTGGCGTAATTTGGTTATATCAGCAAATAAAATGCCTAAATCATCAGCGTGATTTATTTCCAGCTTATTATTTTGTCGAGATAATAATGGTTGAACCGTGTTAACTGTTTCATTTAATACATCTATAACTGAAAAAGTTTCATTGTAAATATCCATTTTACCAGCTTCTATTTTAGCTATATCTAAAACATCATTAATCAATATTAATAAATGATGGCCGGCTTCTTGAATTTTTTCGACATCAGCAATATATTCCACTTCCTCCGGAGTTCGTCCTTCTGCCACCGCATCATCGGTAGCTTCTTCAATTAAAATTTCGCTATAGCCAATAATAGCATTTAAAGGAGTACGCAATTCATGGCTCATGTTGGCTAGGAACTGACTTTTGGCTAAATTAGCTTGTTCGGCGGTCTCTTTGGCTTGTTGTAAAGCAGCTTCAATTTGTTTGCGTTCATTTATTTCATCCTGTAACTGCTCATTTGTTTGGCGAAGTTCGGTATTATGAACATATTCTTGTTCAATAAAACGTAAATAAGTTTTTACCCGATTGATTAATTGTAAAGAGTCTATGGGTTTAGTTAGATAGTCAGCCGCTCCAAGAGTAAAACCTTGTTGCTGAAATTCTTCTGATTTGTAAGCAGCAGTTAGAAAAACTATGGGAATATGTTTAGTTCTTTGCCAAGATTGGAGCAATCCAGCAGTTTCAAAACCATCCATCCCCGGCATTTGAACATCAAGAATTATAAGATTGATTGGTTCTTTCAAGGCAATTTTTAGAGCTTCTTCTCCAGAATCTGTTTCAATGATTGTGGCTTCAATATGCTCATTTAATAAAGTGCGAAGCGTAAATAAATTGTTTTTGTTATCATCAACAATCAAAATATGAAATATTGCCATAGATTTATCTTATTAAACAAAAATTCTGTGATAGTATTGATTTAAATTAATTGTCTACCATAGCAAACAATAAACAAAATTGATAGTGCTACACAAATAATGCCAAGTCTGATTCAATAATTGTTAAAGCTCATTTGTTAGGAGTTTTAGTTAAATGCTATTCAGCTAAAAACCTGAGAAAGTTAATTTATTTGACATGAGAATTATTTAAGATTATTATTTCAAGAGTATGTTATATATTATTTTTTGGATGGCAAGCCAACTTGCCTGAATTAATGGTTAATACTGTGGAATATTGAGGCCAATCAGTTTGATATTAATGTCCTTGGGTTCGTAATATTCAGATAAATAGGTTTGATAATAAGTAAGTTGTTTTTTAAATATTTTAACTTAATCAGGGAGAGTAAATGAGTAATAAAAGTTACGTAATGTGGAATAATAAGGGCGGAGTAGGTAAAAGTACAATCACATTTCATGTCGCATCTGTTTATGCCGAAGAAAATCCAGACCGTGATGTCATAATTATTGACATGTGTCCACAAGCCAATGTTTCTATGATGTTAATGGGAGGAGGTAGGCAAGCCGAAGAAAAATTACAAAACCTGATAACTAAGGACACACCACAAACAATAGTGGGATATATAACTGATAGCATAACGCGCTCAGATACTTCTGATTTAGGTAAATACATTACAAAGATGAGTTCTTTCAACAAAAATCTTTCGGATAATATCCATCTTCTCTCAGGTGATGGGAATCTTGAATTAATAGCACCTCTATTATCCGAGAGAGCTGACGCAACACCTTTGTCCACAACAGATCAACCTTGGATTGAAATACATTCAATCATCAAAAAACTTACTCATAAACAAATAAACGATAAACCGTGTACATATTTTATTGATACAAATCCCAGTTTTTCTGTTTATACACAAATTGCAATACTTTCTGGTGAGTATCTTTTAGTTCCGATAAATGCTGACGATTCTTCAATATTCGCAATAACAGGATTATTTAATTTAATCTGGGGTACAGAGAAAACCCACCCTGTATATGGTAACTATACTTTTTCTGCAAAAGTAAATCAGTTTGGCATAGAAAGGCCAAAGATAGCTCTATTATTGGGAAACAGATTTACACAACAGAAAGGTGCAGCTCACGCATTTAAAGCTTTGTCGAATGAAGCTACAAAGAAAATGTATGATGAATATCAAAAAAATCCAACAAGATTTATTAAAAGTAATTTGAATGTAACCAAACAAAGTGAATTTGAAAATGCATTCAGTATGGAATTACGGGATTTCAACAGTGCTGGAGTTGTTGCCGCTAATCAAGGAATGCCATTGAGCAAAATGGATAGACACACTTACTATGTATATGGTGAAAAAATACAAGTTTCTAAAGAACAAAGAAAATTGTGTAAAGAAGTAATTATTAATCTAGTTTCAAAATTGTAATTAGCCGGGCACTGTCATTAGGTCAAGAAAATAATTATTATTAATCAATATGTTTATCTTTGAGCCGACCTTATTGACGACTGAAACTCGTAAGCCGTATACGTCTAATTAATAAACTGTTATTTGGTAGGGTGCATAAGCGATAGCGTCATGCACCTTATTTCTTAAGTTTGTCTTGAAGGCCGACCTATCGGCGGATCAAAAATAGTGTTAGAAGTAAATAAAAAGGTATGTAATAATGCTAACAAAAATTAAATATATACTACTTTTTATCCCAGGGGTAATTATTGTAACAATCCTTGGGTTATTCGCTTCTCTAATGGTTTTTTTAGGGGAAATGGCAGAAAACTGTGACTTAAATGATCGCAACTCAAGTAACCGCATTTCTTTTGCTCCTTCATCTATCAATGACCCCAAAGCCACACAGACGAACTGGTCTCCATTAAGAGACAATAATTTTGATACGCATAAACTAGTCGCCGTCAATTCCAATCGGCTGGAATTTCGGTCATCCATAGGGGCAAAACTGTTCGATATGATTTACCTACTTGTTGGAGGACCAGTGATTGTTATTTCTTTCTTCACGCTATTGTCTGGAGAGTTTGGGTCCGCTATTTGGATATTGTTCATTGGTCTGAGCTTTGCGAGTAGTGGCGTATTCCTACTCTACCAAAGCACAACACCTACCGTATTTGATAAGAAAAACGGATTCTTCTGGAAAGGTAGAGAAAATCCCAGTGAGGTTTTTGATAAAAGTACATTAAAATATTTTACAGAACTTGAAGAAATTCATGCACTACAACTTATTTTTAGTCCTTCTACTTCTAGTAGTTGTGATGGAGATGACGGTTATGAACTTAATCTTGTTCTTAAAAATGGGAAACGTATCAATGTAGTTGAGCATGGCGACCTGAATAGGCTCCGAAATGATGCTACAACTCTTTCTAATTTTTTGGAGAAACCTGTTTGGGATGCAATTTAATTGAATTTTCTAACAAACTCGTAAGCTGTATATATCTGATTATCAATTGTTATTTTATAAGGTGCATAAACGATAGTGTCATGCACCACATGGGCGAATTTGGTAGATGACGCTCCGCTTATCCACCTTACTATTATTTCAAAATTGTCCAAACCATTGATAATATAATACTAGTATTTAGCAAAAAAATTTAAAAAAATCATCAATTTAAATACCTAAAAACATTATATTTTTACCAGTATCAATTTTTCACATATAGGTAAACGTTTAAAAGCAGATAATAACTATCTATTCAATAGCTGGCAATGTGAAATAAAACATACTACCCTTATTTTCAATACTTTCTATTCCTACTTCTCCCCCAAGTTTTTCTACAACTTGTCTAACTATAGCTAAACCCAGACCATATCCTTCCACATTATCATCATGCAAACGAGTAAAAGGAGTGAACAATTTGGTTTGAGCTGATTTAGAAAGTCCAGCACCATTATCATGTATCCAAAACTTTATCATATTATTATCTTGAACTGTTGCACCTAACTCCAATTTAGGAGGTCTACCACCATACTTCAAACCATTACTTATATAATTTGCCCAAACTTCTTCAACCCAAGGACCATAACTTTTGGCTATTGGCCAATCATCCGGAAGAATAATTTCAGCTTGTAACTCTTTAAATAAATGATTAGTACGTTTTTCTAGGACTTGATTTATTATATCTTCCATATCAATTGCTTGAGTCCTAATAGAATCTTGCTGCGAAACTCCAGCTAATAACAGCAAAGCACTTATTATTTCTAACATCTTTTGCCCAGAATCACTTATTAATTGTAAATATTTATTTAATTGAACTCTATCAGATGTTGGTTTACTCAATAATCTATCACTCAAAGACATTATTCCAGTCAAAGGCCCTCTTAAATCATGAGCAACAGTATGAGCAAAAGACTTCAGTTCTAAATTACGTTCTTCGAGTTCAGTTGCATATACTTTACGAACTTTAATTTCAGCTTCTAACTGCTGTTGTAACTTCCGTAAATTCAAATGAGCCGAAACTCTGGCTAAAACTTCTTCAGCCTGCAATGGTTTAGTTATATAATCAACAGCTCCTAATGAAAAACCTTTAACTTTATCAACAGTATCCGACAAAGCTGTCATAAAAATTATTGGAATATCTTGAGTAGTAGGCATAGTTTTTAACCTTTTACAAACCTCAAAACCATTTATTCCGGGCATCATAACATCTAATAAAATTAAATTTGGCCGAGCATATTCTGCTTTTTTAATAGCTGCTTCACCATCTTTTGCGACTAAAACCTTAAATCCAACATCAGTTAAAAAGTCTAGTAATAAACTGATATTAGCAGGAATATCATCAACTATTAATAACTTATCTTGCATAAATTTTTTCCAGTGTCGATTGAAATTATCCAATTGTACTTTAAGTAAATAGTATTATACTGAAATATACTATAAACTTAAATGGTTATAAAAATGTATTTAATGGGATTTGATTATGGTAGCAAAAAAATTGGGGTGGCAATAGGACAAACTATCACCGCAACTGCTAGTCCTTTAGCGATTGTGCAGGTTAAAAATAAACAAATAGATTGGCCAAGTATTAATTCTTTGATACAAGAATGGCGACCAAATAAATTAATAGTTGGTTTGCCCAAACATGCCGATGGCTCAGATAATATAATGACTGTTGCAGTTCAACGCTTTTGCCGGCAGTTACATGGACGCTATCATTTACCAGTACACACTATTGACGAAAGATTATCTTCAAATGCTGCTGCTGAACGAGTGACAGGACAATTAGATGCCGTTTCTGCTCAAATTATTTTAGAAACTTGGTTAAGCGGGTAGTCCCTACAAATCAATGCAGGTATATTATCATATTCTTTCATTGTATTGTACTGTATATCGATATTGTAGCTTGCACGTCTCATACTATTTTTTTCTTCAATAACGAAATCTATTGCACGTTTTCTGAAATCTGCAATATAACAATACCTTCGCCAATACCAAAATTGTTGTTTCGGGAATGAGGTACGATTTTCCCGAAACCCAAGTTAAGTTGAGAGTTTCGGGAAATCCACTTTGCTCCATTCCCGAAACAACTATCAAATTGGCGAAGGTATTAATATAACTCATATATTTTTATCTATAATTTATTTTTAAAGGTATCTCATTGTTTAAGACGAAGCGGAGCTTCTTGGCAGGGCGTTCCCAAACAAGAGTTTGGGAACGATATTTCGATATTTAAATGGTTTCATTAAATTATTTGTCTTGTCAATGCGTAAGTCCTAAATACTATGAAAATGGGTTTAACTCGTAAACAGCTTAATTGGGAATTTTTACTGATTAGTCCATATACTTGTTAGTTATTGATTTAACAAGAACTACATTGTTTTGTAGGAATCGCCTAAAATTGGTAAAATAAAGAACTTATAGTACAATGGTAAGAGTATCCTTAAGATAACTCCAAACTATTACATATATTAATATGTTAGCTATAGAATTTAAAAATGTTTATAAAAAATATAATAACAAACAAATACTCAATGACATTAATTTAAAAATACTTGAAGGTGAATTTTTTGGTTTAGTCGGAGTTAATGGAGCCGGCAAAACAACAATGCTTAAAAGTTTATTAGATTTATGTGAGATAGAACAAGGAAGTATTAATTTATTTAATGTTCAACATGTTAATTATAGTTCTCGTTCTAACTTAGCTTTTTTGCCAGAACAATTTGTACCGCCATATTATTTGACCGGCCAAAAGTTTTTAAATTTTATGGTGCAACTATATAATTATCAATATGATTTTAAACAAGTTCAAACAATATGTGAGTTATTGGACTTACCAGCGTCAGTTCTTAAACAACCGGTGCGTGATTATTCCAAAGGCATGGCCCAAAAACTTGGTTTAACAGCTTGTCTATTGGCAAATAAACCTTTATTAGTGCTAGACGAACCTATGGCTGGTTTAGACCCTAAAGCGAGAGCTTATCTTAAACAATTATTATTAGATTTAAGAGCTAAAGGGACTACTATGTTTTTTAGCACTCATTTATTAGCAGATGTTGAAGCTTTGTGTGATCGCATGGCTATATTGCACGAAGGTAAATTACAATTTGTTGGCACTCCAACAGAATGTTGTACCATTTTTTCAGCTCCTAACCTCGAACAAGCATATCTTAACTGCATTGAAAAATAATCTTAAACAATGGCTTGATTGGCAAAATTCGTTACATACCAGCAAAATAGAACTTAGTTTAGAGCGAGTTCATTCTGTTGCTGAACGTTTAAGCTTGTTAGAAGCTGCTTTCCCTATAATAACCGTTGCCGGTACTAATGGCAAAGGTTCCAGTGTCACTCAACTTGATGCTATGTTGACTGCTAACGGTATGCGAGTCGGACGTTACACTTCTCCACATCTGATTACTTATAATGAACGAATTTGTATTGCCGGAATCTATGCTACTGATGAACAAATATGTCAGGCTTTTGTTGCGATTGAAGAAGTTCGGAAAGAGATTTCGCTAACTTTTTTTGAATTTGCTACTTTAGCAGCGATGTTTTTGTTTAAACAGCATAAGATTGATATTGCAATACTTGAAGTTGGTTTGGGAGGACGGTTAGATGCAGTTAATATTTTTGATGCTGACATAGCGTTAATAACAGCTATAGATATAGATCATAGCGATTGGTTAGGCAATGACAGGGAAACTATAGGTTTTGAAAAAGCTGGAATTTTAAGGATGGATAAACCGGCAGTTTGCAGCGATCCTAACCCACCTCAAACTGTTCTTAAACATGCTAAACAACTTAATTCAAAACTTTATTGTTTACAACGTGATTTCAATTATCATGAAACTAACAATGGCTGGATTTGGCAAACTAATAATAAAACAATCAAATTGCCTCATCTCAATTTATATGGTAATTTTCAGTTGCAAAATGCTGCTGGAGTGTTGATGGTTTTAGAATTACTACAGCTTCCTATTGTACCAAGTGGCTTAGTTAATGCTCATGTTGCTGGTAGATTTCAAATACTACCAGGACCAATAACTCGTATCTTTGACGTAGCTCATAATCCATTGGGAGCAAAAGTTTTAGCCACAACATTACAGCAATACGCTGGTAAAAAACAAATTCATGCTGTGTTAGGAATGTTAAACAAGAAAGATGTTGTTGGTTTTGTTGAGTTAATGCAGGATATAATTACTAGTTGGCATGTTGCTCCTTTAGACACTCCCAATACCACTAGTACTCAGTTTTTAATTGAGAATTTGACTTCCATCGGCATAAAAAATATAACCGGTTATTTATCTGTAACAAATGCTTATGAAAATCTTATTCAAAATACTAAAGAAGGAGATATTATTTTAGTTACTGGTTCTTTTCATACAGTTGCTGAAGTGTTAGTGGCGAGATGTGATTAAAAATATTTCTGACTATAGTTTTTCAGATAAATAATTTTACTTATAAACCTACGAAGTTTTCAAAACCTCGCAGGTTTCACACTACATATTGCAGGACTACCAAAAACTGATAGTCGAGTTACATCATCCAAATTAATAAAACTCCTAATCCTAAACGATATAATACAAACGGCAACATACCAGTATGATCTAATAAGTTTATAAAAATTTTAATACATAAGTAAGCACTCACTGCCGAAAAAAACACTGCTAACCACAACATATTCCAATCAACTGTTGTATTTTGATTTAATAAAGTAATAGTTTCACTTGCACCAGCTAAAATTATTACTGGAATTGCTAATAAAAATGAAAATCTAGTAGCGGCCTGTCGATTAAGTCCTAAAAATAAAGCCGCAGTTATTGTTATGCCAGAACGAGAAGTTCCCGGAATAAGAGCTAATGCCTGTGCTATTCCAATTAACAATATATCTTTCCAATTTAAGCTAAATTCGTTACGTTTTTTATTGCCTAATATATCGGCAAACCATAGTAACAAAGCAAATAAAATAGTAGTAGTAGCAATAATTATTGGTGAACGTAATTGCTCTTCCCAACCATATATTGATATAGTTAAACCAACTAATCCGACCGGGATTGTGCCGAATCCAATAGCCCAAGCTAATTTACTCTCAAAAGTTAACTGTTTGGTTTTACATGATAGAAACCAGCTAATTAATAAAGGTTTTAATTCGTGACGAAAATACATTAATACTGCCAGTAAAGAACCAACATGTACTGCAATATCAAATGCTAAACCTTGATCCTTCCAACCAGTTAGTTGAGGAAATAAAATTAAATGTCCAGAGCTTGAAATTGGTAAAAATTCGGTTAGTCCTTGTAAAATTGCAAGGATAATAATATGTAATGTGTCCAAGGGGAGTTTAAAATTTAATATGAATTTAAGGAGTGGAATTAACTTAACGTGTTATAATATATTACAAGATTACAGAGGAATAATCAAATTTGAAATAGTTTTAACAAATTATTTAACTGATTCATGAATTGATATTGAAAATGATTAAAATTCAACTTAATAACATAATATTTAGTTCTTAGCTATTTTAATAGTTATCACATGTTTTGTAGTATTTAACGAAATGTTATACTACAATAAATATCCAAAACAACCTAAAAAGCCTATTAACTATGATGAATATGACCTTAAGGCAATTAACTTTGTTTCAAGCAGTAGCACAACATCTAAGTTTTACCAGAGCTGCCATTGAATTATCTTTAACTCAACCAGCAGTTTCTATCCAAATCAAACAATTAGAAGGGCATATTGGGATGCCACTGTTTGAGCAAATAGGGAAAAGAATTTTCTTAACTGAAGCTGGCCACAAATTATATGCAGCTTGTGAGGATATTTTTGAGCGACTTGGTTTATTGGAAACTTCTTTAAATGAACTACAAGGTAGTATTAAAGGTCAGTTAAAGATATCGGTAGTTACAACTGCCACTTATTTTATTCCTAAGATATTTCAAGCATTTTCACGAATTTATCCAGAAGTTAATTTACGTTTAGAAGTACATAATCGAGTTAAAATTTTAGAACGACTTACCAATAACAAAGATGATTTGGTAGTTATGGGACAAGCTCCAGAACATCTTAATGTAACTGCCCATTCTTTTTTAAGCAATCCTTTGATAGTTATCGCATCATCACAACATCAACTTGCAAATCAGTCTAATATTTCATTATCCAGATTATTGCAAGAAAATATTTTAATGCGAGAAGTAGGTTCGGGAACCCGTTTGGCAATAGAGAAAAATTTTGCAACTAACAATGTGGAAATGCTTACTAAGGTAGAACTTGGTAGTACAGAAGCAATTAAACAGGGTGTATTGGCAAACATGGGAATTTCTATGTTGTCCAAACATGCTGTATCTCTGGAACTATCAACCAAAAAAATGAGTGTATTAGATGTGGAAACTTTCCCATTGAAGAAAAATTGGTACGTTACTCATTTGACTGAGAAAAAACTATCTTTAGTTGCTAAAACTTTTTTAGATTTTTTACTAACCAATGCTCAAAATGTAGTAGAGCAACATACTTTCTAAATTAGATATAATTTAAGGTAAAACTTTATGAAATTAAAATATACGTTAATAATCTTAATGTTAAGTTATGCTGGTACTACATTAGCAGAGAGTTTATTTAAACAGTACAAGATGCCAGCTTTGGAAAGAGTTACTCATTCTTCTCCAATCAAGGAACTGCTATATAAATCCAAGGTATTAAAACGTTCACAAACAGTATCAATTCCACTTTCCGCTATTAATGATCCCCAAATTTATCAAGAACAATTACGTACTGAAATTAAAAATAGTTTACCAAGTTTTGAAATAGATACAGAAGTTGTATTTAGCGGTAATAAAATAAGCGAACTCAATTCATTGTTACGAAATTTAACTGGCATTCAAAAAGTTAAACTACAAGGACAACAAATAGTTGGAGATGAAACTTTATCTATACCAAGAGACACTGTTTTATTAGGTAATAATTCTATATTAACCGCCTCTCATGCTCAACCTAGTATATTAATAGCTGCTAATAACATCAAAATACAAGACCTAAGTATCGAAACAACTGGGATTGGTGTTCAGGTTGCTAAAGCAGTCGGAATAGTTATGCAAAATTTGCAGTTAACTGGTGTCGGACGAGGAATTGCAATATTAACAGATAGCCATTTTATCGAAATGAATCAAATTAATATTGATGGTCCAAGTCAGGGTGGCGTTTTGGTGCAAGGTAATGTTTCTCATGTATGGTTACATAACTCTCAAATTCGTAATGGAAAGCGATCTGATAATGGTGGGGCCGGAATATTAATAAGTGATGCTAAAGCAAAACCAATTGTAGAGGAAACAACTCAGGTCAGTTCTCTTATAGAATATATTTGGCCCATAACCCAATCAATTCCTTATGCTTTATTGATTGAAAATAATATCTTAGCTGATAATCGGGCTCAAGGTTTATATGTTGATGGTGGTTATGGTTTGGTTATTCAGCATAATCAGATTAACAATAATGATAAAGAAGGGATATGCTTAAGTTTTGGTTCAGTTAATAACGTTGTTATGAGCAATGATTTATATAACAATGGTTATTTAGCACGTCAAACTGATGATGATTTACGCCGTGATCTATTATTTGAGTTTGGACGTTTAGCTGATGGTTCGGCAGTTTTAAAATTACCAGCTATCTCTTTGGATAATGCAGCTCAAAATTTGTTGTTATGGAATGTTATTCGGCATAATGCTGGTGATGGTATAAAAATGGTACGGACTGGAATTCGCAATATTGTCATGTTCAATTCTATAATAGACAACAATAAAGGTCATAACAAGTTTTTTCATTTTTTTGGGATTTCATTAGGTAGTGCTGGTATAGAAGCAAAAATTGATTCAACTAAACATCCGCTTGATTTTATGCCAGCTATTGAAAATATTATTGTTGGTAATGTCATTTATGGAAAGCATTGGGCTGGTATTTTAATGGAAAAAGGAGCTGCTTTTAATAATATTTATGACAATATAATACGTTTTCAGCAGCTAACACCTTTAGATTCAACTAGTACTAATTTTAATACAATCGTTGGTAATAACTGGCAAGTTCAATCGAATAATAGTTCGTGGTGGGATAATTTGTTTGAATAGTGAAAAAAGACCTGTCAGGTTTCCAAAACCTGACAGGTCTCGACTCTATATAAACAGTTACCAGTTAAAAATTCTAAACAATTTAACGTTCAACTGCTATAGCAACTCCTTGACCACCGCCAATACATAATGTTGCTAAACCTTTATGAGCATCATGATCTACCATAGCATGTAATAATGAAACTAAAATTTTTGCTCCCGAAGCACCAACTGGATGGCCTAATGCAATTGCTCCACCATTCACATTGACTTTGGACAAATCCCAATCCAACTCACGATTAACTGAAATAGCTTGAGCTGCAAAAGCTTCATTAGATTCAATTAAATCCAAATCTGCCACTGTCCAACCAGCTTTTTTAAGGCATTTACGACTGGCAGGAATAGGACCAGTTCCCATAATTTTTGGATCAACGCCAGCATTAGCATAAGATACAATACGGACCATTGGTTTTAAACCCAATTCCTCAGCTTTTTTGGCTGACATCACTACCACTGCTGCGGCTCCATCATTAATACCAGAAGCATTACCTGCTGTTACAGTACCAGTTTTATTAAAAGCTGGGCGAAGTTTAGCTAATTTATCTGCGGTTGTATTATGTCTTGGGAACTCATCTTCTTTAAATACAATCGGATCGCCTTTACGTTGTGGAATTTCAACTGGCACTATTTCCGCATCAAACTTACCATCTTTTTGAGCAGCTTCAGCTTTCTGTTGAGATTTAGCAGAGAATTCATCTTGTTCTTCTCGACCAATTTCATATTTTTCTGCAATATTTTCCGCAGTACAACCCATATGATAATCATTAAAAGCATCCCACAGGCCATCTGTGAGCATACTATCAACTAAAGTCCAATCACCAATTTTTTTGCCAGAGCGAGACTTAGGCAATACATGAGCTGCTAAACTCATATTTTCTTGACCACCAGCTATTATTATTTCGGCATCTCCACATAAAATAGCTTGAGTAGCCAAATGAACTGCTTTTAAACCACTGCCACATAATTTATTAATAGTCATAGATGGCACTTCAACTGGCAAACCAGCCTCAATGGCAGTTTGTCTAGCTGGATTTTGGCCGGCTCCAGCTGTTAATATTTGCCCCATAATAACTTCATCAACTTGCTCTGGTTTTAAATTAGTACGTTTTAATAAATCAGCAACTACCTTAGCACCTAAAGTTTTTGCTGGTATATCAGCTAGTTGGCCATTGAAATTACCTACAGCAGTACGGGCGGCTGCTACAATAACAACATCTTCCACAATCAACCTCTTAATTAATAATTAGATTTTCAATAACTATGACTGTTACTTTCAATAATAGTCAAATCGGTAGGAATATTATTTTGATTGTAATTTTTTTTGAATGTAATTACAATACTTTCTTAAAAATGGATGAAAATAAGAAAGTAATAAAATCTGGCAGGAAGCCAAATAGAAAGGTCCAGCTCCAACTTAAAAAAATAACATCTCTGTAGTTTAATTAAGTTGGCAATGGAACTAATTATACATATAAACAGACATCGGACTCACCAGCAAATTCAAAGAAAGTTGCAGCTCCTCCATATTCAATACCATCAATAAATTCACTAGTATCAAACTCAAACAAATCTACTGTCATTTGACAGGCAACCATTTTTACTTCGGCTTCTTGACACAAATCACGTAATTCCTCAACACTAGCAACACCTTTGCTTTTCATTTTTTTCTTCATCATGCTAGTCATCATAGACTGCATACCGGGTATGGTTTGCATGATTACTGGAACTGGCATTGGCATTGGCATCGCTGGATTACCTAAAGAGGTAACTTGCAAATTGAGATTTTTTTTCAATAATGCTAAACCATAAAAAGTAAAAAATATTTGCGTATCATATCCTAATGCTGATGCAGTTGATGCTAAGATAAAAGGTGGATATGCCCAATCAAGAGAACCTTTGGTTGCAATGATTGCAAGTTTTTTTTCATCAGACATGAAATGTCCTCATTTTAAGTTGCAGTAGATAATATTGATAACTATTGATATGACTACAATTGTAGCTTTGCTCAAAAGACAGCCTTAACATATTTTAAAATCATTAAAGATACTGAATTAAAATAATAAATCAATAGCTATCAAATATGGACTTAATATTATTTCTTTTTGAGCAAGAATGTGTATTTACCACCCTCTTCACCGGATTCTATCAGCTCATTTCCAGTTTGTTTGGCAAATGCCTCAAAATCTTTAACTGAACCAGGGTCAGTTGCGACTACACGCAGAATTTGTCCACTTTCCATACCATTAAGAGTTTTTTTAGCTCGTAATATTGGCAAAGGACAGTTAAGACCACTAGCATCTAGTTCTTGATCAAAATTAGCCATTTATTTTGGTTCCTGTAATAGGTAATTTAAAATAGAACTTCTATTGTTCATATACAACATTGTGAGCTTAATAATATATCATGAATATACATAACTTTCAATCTTTAACAAAAAAACTAGCTATTAAATGTATAAAACTATTTCAAAATTAAAAAAATCTCAATAAATTTTGGACACAACTTTTTTGTCTTCTCAATAATACCTTCGCCAATTTGATATTTGTTTCGGGAATGGAGCAAAGTGGATTTCCCGAAACTCTCAACTTAACTTAGGTTTCGGGAAAATCGTACCTCATTCTCGAAACAACAATTTTGGTATTGGCGAAGGTATTGCTCAATACACCTATTTTTTAATGGTTAACATTGAATTCAGGAGCAAGATGTCTCAAATAGCACAAATTAAAACCGAATTTGCATTTGTTCTATCACTGACAATTGTTTGCAGTCTATATCAGCAAAAGTCATAAAACCTATAACATTTTTCCACAAATGACATACTGTTATCTTGCCATTTATAAGTAGAGCCTTGATTATGGATAGCAAAAAAAATTAAAAATTATGGTAGGATTTAATATATTCCACCGATGAAATCGGTGGAACTGTGAAATATTGACAATATAAATATATTGAATATATAATGCGAATTATGATTATTTGGGATGAAGAAAAAAATACCAAACTTAAGTTGGAACGGAATATCAGTTTTTATGAAATTGTAGAACTTATTTTAAATGAAGATGTTATAGATATAATTCATCATCCTAAAAGGGGAAATCAAAATATATTTGTTTTAAAAATAAATAATTACATCCATGCTGTTCCATTTGTTATTGATGATGATGAGAACATTATTTTAAAAACAGCTTTTCCAAGTAAAAAGCTTAACAGAAAATATAAAGGTTAGAAAATGGATAAATTAGATAAATTTGAACAAGATATAGAAGATGATATTTTGGAATACAATACTGTATTAGATACAGAACAAAAACGAATACAAGATATAATTAAAAAATCTAATGAAAATATCATTTTAAAGGTTAATAAGCATGATTTAGAAGTACTCAAAAAATGTGCTAGTCAAGAGGGTATTCCTTATCAAACTTTGCTTTCTAATATTATTCACAAATTTGTAATTGGACAATAAATTTTTTACGTTCTACCGTTCCATAGGTTTCACCTATGGCTATTCAAGTTTTACCCCTTCGGGGTTTAAGGGCATTTACGTTGATGTAGCAATCCTGAAGGGATTAAATATGAATAGCCACTGATGAAATCGGTGGAATGTAAAAACAGATTGGTGTATGACGTTATCACTTATACACCCTACGAGCTACGAGCTGCACAAATCCCCCCTTTACCTGAACTGATTCTTCAGGCTTCTACCTGTGAGTAATGAGAAGTTACATAGTTTTAACTAAAATTTTAGACAATAACCCAAATAAAACCTATGAAATTAGAAACAATCGCTGTACATGGTGGTTATACACCAGAACCAACTACTAAATCTGTAGCTGTTCCTATCTATCAGACCACTTCTTATGCTTTTGATGATACACAACATGCTGCTGATTTATTTGATTTAAAAGTGCCGGGTAATATTTACACTCGCATGATGAATCCGACCACTGACGTGCTGGAAAAACGAGTTGCAGCAATGGAAGGTGGTATTGCAGGTTTGGCATTTGCTTCTGGTATGGCCGCAATAACAGCAGCAATCCAAACTATTGCTGAAGCTGGAAATAATATTGTTACCACTAGCACTTTATATGGTGGTACTTATAATCTCTTTGCTCATACATTTCCTCAGTATGGAATTGAAGTACGATTCGCAGATTATAAAAATATAGATAGTTTTGCTAGTCTCATTGATGATAAAACTAAGGCTATATTTTGTGAATCTATTGGTAATCCATTAGCTAATGTGGTGGATATTGGTGCTTTGGCAGAAATGGCTCATTCTCATGGAATACCACTTATTGTTGATAATACTGTGCCAAGTCCATATTTATGTCGTCCAATTGAACATGGAGCGGATATTATTATCCATGCTTTAACTAAATACTTGGGTGGGCATGGTAATAGTATTGGCGGAATAATAGTTGATTCTGGTAAATTTCCTTGGGCAGAACATAAGGAAAGATTCAATCGTTTGAATACGCCAGAAGTGTCCTATCATGGAGTTGTGTTTACCGAAACTTTTGCTGAAGCTGCTTATATAGCAAGAGCTAGGGTTGTACCATTACGCAATATGGGAGCAGCATTGTCACCATTTAATGCTTTTCTGATATTACAAGGTATTGAAAGTCTAGCAGTTCGCATGGATAGAATTTGTGAAAACACATTACAGATAGCTAAACGTTTACAAAATAATCCTAACGTTAGTTGGGTGCAATATGCTGGTTTAGATGATAATCCAACTAAGCCATTGGTTGATAAATATATGAATGGTAAAGCTTCTGGAATCTTAAGTTTTGGAATTAAGGGTGGGCGAGAAGCAGGTGGTAAATTTATTGATGCTTTACAACTGGTTATCCGATTAGTTAATATTGGAGATACAAGGACTTTAGCTTGTCATCCAGCTACTACCACCCATCGTCAACTTTCTCCAGCTGAATTGGAAAGGGCTGGTGTTAGTGAGGATATGGTTCGTCTTTCTATTGGCTTGGAGCATATTGATGATATTGTAGCCGACATAGATCAGGCTTTAAGCAGTGTGAATGTTTAACTGGGTAAATCAAGTACAACGAATTGGCGAAATGAACGAATACTGCAACTGCCTTAATTCGATTATTTAACTCCGATAGTCCTGCAATATGTAGTGTTAAACCTACTAGGTATTTGAGACCTAGCAGGTTTTTTGGAGTCATCACTACTTTATTAAGGACTACCTGAGTTTTTAATAATTTCGCTCTCTTCCAAACTAAAAATCACATTCCAACTCACCTGGCATTATTTCAATACACAAATCATCCGGAGCAGCTTCTAAAAATGGGTCAAAAGATAGTATTTCATAGACTTCAGTACTGCGAGTATTTGTTTCTGATTCAATAGCAATACTATAAGTTACACTGCCTTTTTCATTAGGAATAATACTTGGTTCAACTTTTTCTGAGACTCGTTTATTTTTAACTGTAAAATTAGGAAGCACAAAATAAGGTTTGCCTTGATATAAAATTGCAAAAGTTCCATCGGCCTTATAAACAATCTGCTCAACTCCTTCAAATTTAAGAGCTTCTTCAATAAACACATCTGGAGATAAAACTGTTGGTCGAATTATTTGAGCAGTACCATCTGGATATTGAATTTTTCTGGTTTTAGCACGAGAAGAACGCTTACGCAAATCGCCATCACATTCTAAATTACCGGGGGAAATCTCTATACACAAATCATCAGCAAAATCTTCTACAAATGGGTCAAATATTGCTATTTCATAAACTTCAGTGCTGCGAGTTCGGTTAGAGGATTTCATCATTACATCGCCACGTTTACCAACTGTTACTTCATTGCCAGTTACTTCTGATAATATTGCTGGGTCTTTGGGAGCTGGAATCACTTTATATTGCTGTCCTTCAGGAGTGGTTATGGTGTAAAAACCTCCGGCTCCAACTGATAAACCAATAGGCATTTCATCGGTATCCACTTGAATAACATTATCAGCATCAGGAATAAAAGTGTATTGTTTTCCTTCTGAATCACCAGTTCCTTCCACATTTAAGATTCCATTTTCATCTTGGGATAACACAAAATCGGTTAAATCTTCTTCTGCTAAAGAATGAGTGGTAGCTTCCATTAATGGAGTACCAGCACCGCCTACACCAATACCACTGCCCATATCTGGTATAGCTGGCATATTCTTTGGGGTAGGGATATTTCTTGGGGTTATTTTAGCCCCAATCGGAGCTACAAATTCACCAGTTTTTAAATCCAAATCCCAACCATCAGGTATTAATTGAGCCATATCCTTTGGATCAATAGCTTCAAGGTCAACGTTAACAAATAGTTTGGAGACATCCTCACTTGGCATTTTTTGAAATTCTTCTTCATTAATGCTATCCACATGGTCTGGAGTGAATTTATCTAATACTTCAACTGACAGGTCATCTATGGTATCTGAATCTAATCCACCTAAAGCTTCCACTGGCATTTCTTCAAACTGTTCAGGAGAGATAACTGCGATTGATTCTTCTTCAAATTGGCTCAATTGGTCTGCTTCGATAGCTGTAAATGCCTCGGCCGGAATTTCTTCAGTTTGTTCTTCGTCAAGGGTTCCGAATACTTCTGGTTCTAAATTAGCAATATCATCTGCCTGTAATTCTTGAATGTCATCACTAGCAAGCCCGAAATCTTCTGGACTAGGATTGTCGTAATCTACCGGTATTGTTACTCCGGGGCCAAACTTAACATTTTCGGGAATAACTGTAGTTGGACTTAGGTTCACATAGGATAATTTGGCACCCGGTTCTATAGTAGCTGCTCCTATCTGTGCTGGAGAATATGGATCGCCAGTTATTTCTCCTGCCAAAGTTCCGCCTAAAACCTGCATTCCTTCAGATAAT
Organism: Candidatus Halobeggiatoa sp. HSG11; assembly: GCA_030378105.1. Classification (GTDB taxonomy): domain Bacteria; phylum Pseudomonadota; class Gammaproteobacteria; order Beggiatoales; family Beggiatoaceae; genus DRQV01. The sequence continues at coordinate 50,899 of JAUCGL010000010.1, forward strand.
TCAACATCTTTAATAGTACCTGCACTCTTAACATTGCCAGTTAAAGTACCGCCAGTTAAAGTCGCTCCTTCTAGCAAGCTAATATCTGCCATTGTACCTTTATTAACTACGTCACCAGTAAATTCACCGCCTTGCACTTCAGCATAGGGGCTTATAGTTATATCGCCCATAGTGCCGTTATTGATGGAAGAACCAGTTATCGTACCACCAGTTAAAATTGCCCCTTGCTCAATTGTTGCATTGGATACAAGACCATTGTTCACTATATTTCCGCCATAGCTACCACCAGCAACACTTGCATCAATCGTAACATCTTGCAAAGTCCCCTGATTCTTAACTATACCAGTTATATTTCCACCAGTAACAACAGCTTGTGCATCAATAGTTACATTAGATAAATCACCACTATTAATTATTTCCCCAGCTACGTTGCCTCCTTCAACAACAGCACCTGCATCAATAGTTAAATCTTCTATCGTACCTTGATTGATGATATTACAAGCTAAATTGCCGCCTTCAACATTTGCCATAGTTTGAATGGTTGCGTTACACAAGGTTCCTTCATTAACAACTTCACCTTCCACTGCAACATTTTCGACTATATCGTTTGGACTTATGTCTGTGACGGTTGGGGTGGTTACGTCTAAGATAGCAAGAATTGCGGTGTCAATATTAAGTTGAATGTTGTCTGCATTGTTGAGAGTGAGTAACAGTGAATCCCCGGATGAGGCACTGTTGAGCATGGTTACGGTGAAAGTTTTTGGGCTATCGTCACCATTGGGCCAAGTTAAAGTGCCGTTGGTAGTTTGATAATCTTGGCCAGCAATAGCGGTTCCGTCAATGGTGCTGTAATCAACTGTTGCAATTCCTTGAGTTCCAATCCGATTAACGGTGATAGTAGCTGTTGTTTCGGTTTTGAAAGCACTATAACCTCTGGCACTGAAGCTGATAGTGGTATCATTAACAACAACAGTTTCATTATTGAACGTTATGTTAGTTGTATCAATGCCTAATACGCTATTAGAATCAGATATTAGGTTGCTTAATTTAACTTTTAATATTTCTCCACTGGTGGCATCGGTAAGAATAGGAACGTTGATAGTTTTGTCACTTCTATCGTTTTCTGACCAGTTGAGAGTACCGCTTATTGATTGGTAATCTTGCCCGGCAGTGGCAGTGTCATTCATGGTGGTGTAGTCAACTGTTACATTGCCTTTGATACCGCTGCGACTGATAATAATATCGGCGGTTGAGTTTTGGACAGATATAGATTCATTTTTGGAAGTGAAACCAATTATGTTGTCAAAATCAGTATCAAAAACCAGACCACCCGGATCAATAATCCGTCCATCAACTCCAGTGCTATCACCCAATTCACCATCAGTGAGATGATAATTAGCGGTGACAACTGGCTGTCCTCCAACTTCAACGATATCAAATTCCACATTTGGCATTAAATACCAACCTAATGTATTCATGTCACCAGGAGTTTTGTTGCCATATTTTTGGAAATGTGGAGTAGCACGAAGCTCTTTTAAGCTATGATAATAGATAGTTATATCAGCTTCCGTTCCTTCCAATTCAAAGTAAACTAAACCTTGTGGAAAGATATATTTCTCGTCAAAATAACTTTGATTTTCGGCTAAATCAGTGTAAATTTCTTTAACCGTAACACTTTCACTGATGTCTAAAGTCAGATAGTTACCAGAACTTTGGTCTCGCATGGAAACAACATTGGGTTGGTCAGCATCGTGGATACCATCACCATTGCCATCGCCATTATTAGGAATATCAGGGTCTTTGATAAACAAGGCAGTACAGGATTTTTCACCTGTCATGTTCACGTTTCCTTCAGCATCACAATCTCCAGAGAAGCTGTCCAATACCCATTCAACTTCTGGTTCAGCAATCAGTTTAATAGTTGAATTGGCTGCTATTATTTCTTCACAGCTTTCTTTACATTCTTGAGTTTCAGTTTTAACTTTACCTTTGCCAGAAGCTATAACAATAGTTAATGGATAACCTTCAACAAAAGTAGCGGTGCAGGTTTTATTGCTGTCCATCGTTATATTGCCTTCTTCATCGCAATCACCAGCCCAATTGTCTAAAGCCCATATTCCTTCTGAACTAGTGGTCAAGCTGATTGCTTCGCCACTTAAATGAGTTTGAGTACAACTAGTTCCGCAGCCGTCAACAGTTCCTTCTCCTTCAACATTGATAGTTAAAGTGTGTTCCTGCACAAAATTGGCGGTACAAGTTTTATCTTTATTAATTCTTACTTCGCCATCATCATCACAGTCTCCATTCCAACCAGTGAATATCCAACTTGTATCTGGAGTTTGGGTTAAGGTAAGTTCGGTTTGGTCGGCATAGTCATATTCGCAATCAGTTCCACAGTCTATGCCGTAGGAAGTGGTTATAGTTCCGTTGCCTGTTTTTTCTACAGTTAAATTATGATATACGGTTACTGGACAAGCTGAGGTGGTTGCACTTGCTGTTATTGCTGTGGAGTCAATAGTTCCATCTGTGGCTATAACAGAATAACTGTAAGTTGTACCACAGGATAAACCACTATTACTATAACTAGTTGCATTAGCAGCAGTTGTTGTGATTAAGCTACCGGCTCGTTCTATTAAAAAACCAGTTTCACTTGTGCTGTTATCAGTCCAAGAGAGGTCAATTTGAGTTTCAGAAATAGTATTAGCTGACAAATTGGTTGGTGGACAAATAGCGGTTGTTGTATTGGTAGTAATTGGAGTTGAAGTTATTGACGCATTGGTAGCTGCTATAGAATAACTATAGTTTGTCTCACAAGTTACATTATTATCACTATAATCAATGACATTATTAGTAGTAGTTGTAATTAAGGGTCCATCTCGTTCCACTGTAAATCCAGTTTCATCTAAGCTATTATCAGTCCACGATAAATTAACTTGGGTTGACAAACTATTAGCAGCTAAATTAGTAGGAGCCTTTAATTCATATTCATAGGCTCCAATATCGCAAGTGGTATGTTTGGGACGAGTTTCACCACGTTGGTCAGTTGCTTCGCAAGTAGCATTGTCACCAGCATTGATGGCAGGACTGCCGGGTAAAAGAGCCATTGTTTGGGTAGTACCACCGTTGTCTTGCAAAGAACCAAGATTGGGATTAGCACTGAGATTTGTAGGACTACTACAACTACCGTCTTCAATGAGGTTGTTGGTATTAGTACCAATTGTTCCAGTATTTACACAATCTGTACTTGTATTGTTGGCAAATATACTATTCTTGAGGTGTAATGTACTTCCGCTAACATTATAGATACCACCACCCATTGTTGTGGCAGAGTTATTTGAAAAGGTACTATTACTTACTGTTGTGCTGCTACTCCCATCACTTAGGAGTCCACCACCATTATTGGCTGTATTATTGTAAACAGTGCAGTTATTGATGGTTACAGTGCCACCACTGGCATTACGAATTGCTCCAGCTTCGAATGTACTTGAGTTATCAAAAAATGAGCTTTTATTTACTACTAATGTACCACCAAAATTGGTAATAGCTGCCCCACTATTTGCAAAATTATTGGAAATAGTACAATTATTAACTGTTAGAGTAGAACTATTTAATATACCTCCTCCATCATTACCAAGAACCTTGCCATTAGCAATTATTAGACTATCAAACACCACCGTTCCAGCAGTTACTTCAAACACCCGCACTGCACCACCACCACTTATAGTTATATTTCGCCCAGTACCATCAATAGTTAAATTTTTGTCAATCGTGAGTTGATTACTGAGAGTGATAGTTTTTCCGACAATGCTTGGGTCAAAAGTTATGGTATCGCCAGCATTGGCATAGTAAATAGCATCTCGTAAGCTGTTATTTGAAGTAGAAGTATCGTCATCTAAACTATCAACAATACTGCTCACAGTGGTATTTTGATAAGACGTATGAATAAATTCGTAAGCTCCAATATCACACTGATTCCAACCTGTGCCAGAAGTTGAACGAGTTTCACCACGTTGATCAGTGGATTCGCAAGTTGCGTTATCGCCGGCATTTATGGCTGGACTGCCGGGTAACAATGCCATTGTTTGGGTATCGCCACCATTGTCTGCTAATGCACTTAAAAGTGGATCGCCACTTAATGCTGGGCTGCAAGTACCATCTTCAATTAAATTATTGGTATTTGTGCTAATTGTACCTTCGTTATAACAATTTTCTCCCAAAATAGCATTTGTTAAAATAGTATTTTGTAGATTGAGAGTTCCTTGATTTCTGATATCTGCCCCCCAGCCAAGTGCCTCTTTTTCGTTATCAGAAAAGGTGCTGTTTTTGATAGTCATTGTACTAAAATTGTACACGCCTCCTCCATTGTCGGCATAATTCCCAAAAAAGGTACTATTATTAATAATTGCTGATGTACTAGAAAGGTCATTAAAAATAGCTCCCCCCTTGGGAATACCAGCAGTGACACGATTATTTATAAAGGTAGTTTGGTTGATTATCAGGTTACTATTATTATAAATGCCTGCACCACCAGTTCCGGAACTATTCCCATTAGCAATAGTTAAATTATTAAATGTCACCGTCCCCGCTGTGACCTCAAATACTCGCACTGCATTATTACCACTTATAGTTATCTTTTGCCCAGTACCATCAATAGTTAAATCTTTGTCAATCGTGAGTTGATTACTGAGAGTGATAGTTTTTCCGACAATGCTTGGGTCAAAAGTTATGGTATCGCCAGCATTGGCATTGGCAATTGCTTCACGTAAAGTATTATTGCCCGCACCATTACTACAATCTTCAACATCCCCTAAGTTATCTACTACATTGTTATGTGACGTGCCACAAAATGTAAATACATCCCCATCCCCAAGATTGCTGGTAAAGGTAGCAATTCCATTAGCATCAACGTCCACACTGTTCTGTGTTATTGTGCCAGTGGTTAAATCACCATCTCCATCGGTATCAATGAGAAGAACGGCTATAGACCAGGTCAAGCCCAAACTACTCACATCTGAAGTCAAGACAACATCCCCAACATCACCGTTGACTTCAGCCACTTTCCATTCTCGCCCCAAACGCTTACTGATATTAGATGGTAATTCAGAAGTTTGTTCAATGGTGGAACCATCATCATTCCCCCAAATCAAAAAATTACCATCCGCAATACCACTACCAGTTATAGTAACAATGCTATCACTATTAACACTACGAGATGCTGGTTGGTTTAAATCACCATCAGTACCAATACCAGCTATATCATTAATATAACCACTGTGAGAACCAGTTGAAGGATAAATAGTAGTACCACTTGAATTAACGTAATTAATTGTACTGTCTAGCGTTATACCATATTTAATGGCAAGGTAGGATTGAACTTTATTTCTATCCGCATCGGCCAAATCCGCATCATATATAATAACTTCGGCTATTTTGCCATCAAATAAACGGTCATTACCTAACAATGCTTTTGATTGCCTACCTATGGTTACAGGACCAGGACCAATACTAGTACCATCATGGATGCTGCTTTCATTGATCTCATTACTGGTTATTTGACTTAAAGTAATAGCCCCGTTATATACAGAATTACCATTGAGATAAATTCGTTGCTCATTGCTAAAATCTATTTTACCTGTGAAAATCACTGGATCAGTATTAAAATTATGGCTTATAAAAGCAGAACCTGCCCCACCATAACCTCCTGCTGAAGTCATGCCGAATGAATCATTAGCATAACGAAAACCCATTCCACAACAGCCTTCACCACCAAAACCAAATATATAATTATATTCGTTCGGTTCTACGTCTGGCTTAACCGCCGCAAAAAAAGTCAATCCATCATTGGTGGAAAAAATATAATTACCTGCCAAATCAACACCATTTGCTGCCCCATCAAATTCAACAGTTGGATTAAAATTGATGTTATCTGAAGCGTTGTTTTTAAAAGTAGGTGAAGTTTGTCCATCACTGCCACCATTAGTTGCAGGGTAGGCATTAAGGGATTGGTCAGTCCAATTAGTCAGCGTTTGACCATCGGTTTGGCTAATACCAGCATCAGCTTTGAGCCACAATTGCAAATTGCTAGAAACACCGCCGGGAGCTGCTTGTAACGTTATTGTTATTGAAACTAATAATATGGTCAGTAATTGTTTCATTTGTATCTCCATTAAATTTTTAAGTGGTTAGTTAATATAATTATACTTCAAATACTCATTAAAGAACATTATACATGCCAATCACATGTTTCATTATGAATTTATTAGGATTAATATAGATTCTGGACTTAATTTAAAGGTAAATATTTTCCACAGTATGGAAAAAATGTCCATGTGGTGGAATAATTCCACGCTATGGAATACTTTATTATGGAACAAGGGAACCTTGTACTCCAATATTCTACAAACTATCTATCTGCTCCATAGACAAACCAGTTACTTCAACAATAGTTTCTATACTTACTTTGGCTTCCTTCATATTTTTAGCCATTATTAAAGTTCCCTTTTCCATCCCTTTTTCCATCCCTTTTTCCATCCCTTCTGCTATTCCTTCAGCCATTCCTTTTTCCCTAGCCTTTTGAGTCTGCTCCTGCATATACTCCTCATCAGAATATTCATCTTTCATTCGAGCATATTCTTGCGGACTAATTTTATCCTTCTTAATTAGTGAAA
>JAUCGL010000109.1 GCA_030378105.1 Candidatus Halobeggiatoa sp. HSG11
TTACTATAGCGACCTTATCGCTAAAATTTTGGATAATATTAATCATGTTGCAAAATCTGTTTCTAGTAATGAATTTGCTTATAAAACAAGAGCTTACGTTTATCTTTTGCAGGCCAAAGAAAAAGCTGGTATTGAAAGAGCAATTTTATATGCTATTTTAACTCAAGGACATTTTGACTTTGATTTATATAGAAAAATAACATCTTTAATTGAAGCACAAAATATCTACATTAAAAATTTTCTGTTACTTGCAACTGATAACCATCAACAATTCTACCATCAAGCTATGCAAGGACGATTTATAGAAGAAATTCAAAATATAAGAAAAAACTTTTTTGCAGAAAATATCAAACTAGGTAATATGGGTTTAAATAACAAAGTTGAAACTATGTTTGAATTAAACATACTTAAACATGAAGTATTAAAATCACATAAATTAGGAACAGAACCTAGTCATTGGTGGAAAATATCAACTGGTAGAATTAATTTATTAAAACAAATTGAAGATAAAATGTTATTTGACTTAAAGATATCCGCTACAAATTTTAAGCAAAATGCCCAAATCATATTTATAGCTTATCTTATATTTACTATTGGTATAATTTTATTGACTTTTTTTTATGCTAGAATAGTTTTACGTAAAACCAGTCAAGCATACTCAAGGTTTGTTCCAAATGAATTATTAAAATTACTAAATAAAAAAAATATTCTTAATATTCAATTAGGTAATAATCTTGAATTAGAAATGACTGTGTTATTTTCAGATATACGTTCTTTTACCAGTTTATCCGAAAAAATGTCGCCACAAGAAAATTTTGATTTTATTAATGCTTATCTCAGTGAAATTATTCCAATTATCCATGCCAATAATGGTATTATTGATAAATATATTGGAGATGCAATTATGGCCTTATTTATCAAAGCAGATGATGCTATTAATGCAGCCATTGATATGGTTAAAATTCAAAAATATCAAGGAATTGAATCTGGAATAGGTTTAAATACTGGCAATTTAATGTTAGGAATAATTGGTGAAAAAAAACGTTTGCAGTGTACAGTTATCAGTGATACTGTTAATGTTGCTTCTAGATTAGAAAATATTACTAAAACTTATAAAGTTCCGTTGATTATAAGTCAAAATACTTTTGATAATTTAGAAAATACTTCTTTATATAAATACAGATTTATTGACAATATCAAAGTTAAAGGTCGCTCTAAATATCTTAATGTTTTTGAAGTTTTTGATGGTGAGGAAGAAATAACTAAAAAAGGTAAATTAGCCAATTTAGAAATGTTCGAGCAGGCGGTTAATTTATATCAACAACAGAAATTTATTGAAACTGAAACATTAATGCGTAAATGTTTGCAAGTTAATGCACATGATACGATTGCCAAATTATATGTACAACGTTGTGAAAAATTTTTACATATAAAAAACATTGAATTATGGGAAAATTTAATCAAAAAAACTGACTGGGTACCTGAATTAGCAATTCATAATCAAACTATAGATAGCCAACATAAAGAATTATTTGTTAGGATGAAAAATTTGATGTTGTCAATAGCTAAAAACCAACCAGATACAGAAACAGTCGAAATGATTAATTTTCTGAAGAGCTATGTTATCGTTCATTTTTCTACTGAAGAACGTTATATGAAACAACATAACTATCCTCTTTATTCTATTCACAAAAATCAACATGAGAAATTTATGGAAAATTTTAAAAAGATAATAAAATACTATGAATATAATGGAAGTAATCTATATCTAACTTTACGCATTAAAGAAGAATTAATAGAATGGTTTATTCAGCATATTAACAAACAAGATAGGCAATTAGGAGTATTTCTTAAACATTGATTTTTTATTAAGTTGTTCTCAACATCAGATGTTAAAATTGATTCAAGCCCGGCTAAATATATTGTGGAATAGAAATCTTGATAGACTGATTCCACTGTTTTTCCAGAAAAATTTTCTAGATTGAGACGGGTCTTTAATAATGGCATAAAATCCTTCTACTCCCCACCACAAATGGTAAATTTCCAAAAAACCTTCGTAGAAAATTCTGTTTCATCAATTAAATTGGTTAGTTATCTACTTGAGGTTTTTACAGTAACAATTTGGCTATTCAAACTTTCTCCTTGCAACATTTTTCGTGCAACCTTGATGGAACTGCTGTAATGTGTGGAGTCACCCGATGAGACCAGACGTGTCGGGGCAAATATAACTGTTTCACTGAAAAATTGATTAGTTCGCAGAATATGGACTTTCTCGACCACTCATTGATATAGCATTTCCCGATTGAATGGACCACAGTTATGTTAAGCAAGAATCTGATATTCTTATAGATTTTAATTAAGAATTAAGCATTCATAATTAAGAATTGCTATAACATCGCTGCTGCTATGATATTTGACAATCTATAAATATTTGTATAATCAAATACTGGACTTAGGCAGGTTAAAATGGTTATAATTTCCATTGATGCTTATTTTTCAATTGTTTATTTGGAAATCCAATTTTAACACAACCATCTTTTTTATCTGGTTTTTTGGCGAAAATATTAGTTAATAGACATCTTTCCTAAATAACTGATGGTTGACGCAGAGAACATTTTAATTAATTTGATTCCATAGGTTTCACCTATGGCTATTCAAGTGTGAACCCCGTTGGGGTTGTTCAAATCCTGAAAGGATTGAATGTGAATAGCCACCGATGAAATCGGTGGAATATAAAAGCTTTCTGCGGCAAGCTTAGTTAAATAAGTATATATACTTATTTAGGAAAGATGTCTAATGTAGTTCTTTTTCATGTTATAGCTTTTCCAGATAAGTTGTAACTGTAATACATTCCCAATCTTCATGAAGTTTGCTTTCGTGGAAACAACAAAAAAATTGAAAAATTAAATATGTCTATACAAGGTAATAAAACATGCGTATATCTAATAAAATATCTATAAAAAATAAACTAAGAATAATTATTCTTTTAACAAGTACAGTGGTGATATTTTTAGCTTCAATTGCATTTGTAGCTAGTGATTTATTTACGTTTCGCCAACAAATGATTAAGGATTTATCTGTATTAGCTGATTTAGTGGGTATTAATAGTTCGGCGGGACTTATTTTTAGAAATAATTACACGATTGAAGAAAATATTGCAGGTCTTAAAGCTAACGAAAATATAACTACAGTATATATATTTACTAAAAAAGGTGATATTTTTGTTAGTTATTTTAAGGATAATAACCAAAATCAATCAGAATATAATTTTAAAACAGTTGATGAATATTATAACTTACACAATATTACATCTAATCAAAAATACCATATTTTTCATCATTCTAGATTAGAATTAATACAACCGATAATTTTTAAAAATGAGAGGATTGGTACAGTTTATATAGAATCAAATTTGACGATGTTTTATGAACATTTTTTGCGAAGTGCCGGGGTGGTTGTCGTTGTTATATTGGTATCCTTGTTATTAGCATTTATTTTAGCTTCTAAATTTCAACGAATAATAACTACTCCGTTTTATAGTTTATTAACAACTATGCAGTCAGTATCAAAACATAAAGATTATTCTTTGCGAGTTACAAAGGTAGTTGATGATGAATGGGGTAATTTAGTTGATAAATTTAATGAAATGTTAGTTCAAATTGAAGCTAATAATATAAAACTTAATCAATATCAAGAACATTTAGAAGATATGGTTGAGCAACGCACTTCAGAGTTACAACAGCGAACTAATGAACTTGCCAAAGCTATGGATCAAGCCATGGCTGCTAATCAAGCAAAAAGTGCATTTTTAGCTAATATAAGTCATGAATTTCGTACTCCATTAAATGGTATTTTGGGATATACTCAAATATTTAAACAAGACAATACTTTAACTGCTCAACAGCAAGACGGAATTAATGTTATAAAACGTAGTGGAGAATATTTATTAACTTTAATCAGTGATATTTTAGACTTATCCAAAATTGAGGCTGGAAAGCTAGAAATTATTCCTGATGAGTTTAATTTTCAGCAATTTTTAATTAGTATTGCCGAATTGTTTAAAATTCGGGCTGCACAGAAAAAGGTTGCTTTTAAAATGGAATTTGCTAATGACTTGCCAGCTATTGTTTGTGGCGATACAAAATGTTTACGTCAGGTTTTTATTAATCTATTAAGCAACGCAATTAAATTTACTGAACAAGGTACGGTGACATTTAAAGTAACTCGTGAACAAGAAGCTATTCATCTGCAAATAATGGATACTGGAATTGGAATAGCGAAAAATGAATTGCAAGATATATTTTTACCTTTTCAACAATCTGGAGATAGAAACAACAAAGCTAAAGGTACTGGTTTAGGTTTATCCATAACTAAAAAATTAGTTGATGCAATGGATGGTGAAATATATTTAGAAAGTACTTTGGGTCAAGGTTCTAGTTTTTTAGTCATTCTTAAATTGCCAATACTATCTGATATTGCACAAGATATTATCCAACCACCATCAGTAATCGGGTATAAGAGTCAAATTTACCCTTATAAAATATTGATAGTTGATGACAATAGAGAAAATAGATTATTTTTAATAAATACTTTAACTTCTTTAGGTTTTAAGATATTAGAAGCTAACAATGGGAATGTCGGTTTAAAAATAACTCAGAAATTACAACCAGATTTAATTATTATAGATTTGATGATGCCGGAAATGGATGGATTTGAAGCTACTAGAATGATAAGAAAAGATTACAAAAATCTACCTATTATCGCAGCTTCTGCAAGTGTATTTGAAGCTAATCGTAAAGATTCTTTAACTGCTGGTTGCAATGATTTTATTGGTAAACCAATTGATAATGATAAATTGTTTAATTTATTAAGTAAATATTTAAAATTGCAGTGGATTTATTCTGACGAGAATGACGAAAATAATGAAGAAAAGTTACCAAATTTATCTTCTGAACAGATAACAGAATTGTCAAATTTAACTATGGTTGGGGATATAGATGGAATCACAAAATTTGCAGAACAATTAGATAAAACTGACCCAAAATTAGTAATCTTTACTAAAAAAATTATTGAGTTATCTAATGATTTCGAATTAGAGCAACTACAAGAAATAGCTAACCATTATATGGAAAATGGATGAAAATTATTAGAGTAAAAACTTAAATTTACATTCTACTTTCAGAAAAATAAAAGCTCTCAGACTTGACAGGTTTCCAAAACTTGTCAGTTTTTTTTGAAGGAATCACTACATCATTCAGAACTACCGGAAACCTGTCAGGTTTCTATATTAAATTCAAAATTTTAATAAAGTTATTGTCCCTATTTTTTCACCTTGAATAAAAAAAACAAAAATTGGTATATCTATTGCTTAATAAAAAATTAATTAACTAATTAATACTTTATGGGGAATATATTATGTACTATTATAAGATTTTATTTTATTTAGTTTTATTTGTTTTTACTAATTTTGTCTATGCTCAAGTTGAAAAACCTCTTGAATTACAAGTGGAGAAAACTTTAGAGATACAACAATTGGAATCTCAATACTCTCATAATCATGATATTGATATTCTTACAGAAAAAGTAAACATGTTGAACTTACAGCAAGAAAAATTGAAGTTGGAACATGCAAAAGAGTTGTTGAAGCTCAAGCAGGAAAAAGAGCGTCTATTGTTGGAAAATGAACTATATTCTGCTAGAGAGAATAATTTATTGGCAGAACAAGTTGCAGCCAAAAAACGTTTGAGTTTAGAAAATGATATAAGCAATAAGAAACATCAAAAAGCCCAAATTGCTCTTGAACAGAAATTGGATAATCTGGCAATTAGGAATAATATTGCTGAAGAACAGAATAAACAAAAACAACTAGAGTTTGAAGCTCAATTGAGTGCACTTAACTTTAGACGGCTTAAACTAAACCAACAAATTGTTGAAAGAAAAAAGCAACAAGAATGGAATAGTCAAGTTAATAATCCACGAAATTATTTGAAGGAACCATTTGTAAACGGTAAGTTGACTATTAGTGATCGGAAAATTTCTTTAGATGGCCCGATTGTATTTGGAACGTCTGATTATATAGTAGAACGTATTCATTATTTTAACAATAAAAATCAAGAATATCCTATCTTTTTGGTAATTGGTTATTGCCGAGGTGGGTCAGTGATGGAAGGAGTTAAGATATTGAAAGCTATGGAAAATAGTTTAGCTCCAGTATATGTTGTAGTTAAATCATTTGCAGCTAGTATGGCGGCGGTTATTAGTACCTTAGCAGAACGGTCTTATGCTTATCCAGATGCAATTATTTTACATCATCAAGTATGGAGTTATTCAAGTGGTAACAAAACTGAACAAACGGAAAATTTAAAAGTTTTGGAAGAATGGTCAAACCGGATATTGTCACCAATTGCTGATAAAATGGAAATTACTTTAACTGAATTGATTGAAAAAATGTATAAAAATAGTTCTAGCGGTGATTGGATGGAATTTGCTGATAATGCTGTTAAGTATCGCTGGATTGATCATATTGTTGAAGATATTCAGGATACTTCTTTTATACAAAAGCCTAAAAATACGGCTAATCAAGAAGAAACTACGCTTGCATATAGTAATGTTGATAAACAAGCCAAACAATTTTCCATGTTGCCTAAACCTAAACCTTTTGATGTATATCATTTGTACAATCCTGATAATTATTATCAATATTAATAATTTCTGATTATACTCGACTATTCAAGTTTTGGTAGTCCCAAACAAAGTAGTAATAGCATCAAAAAAACTACTTACCGTAGGAGCAATCCTTTATGGTTGCCCTTAACTGAAAAATAGTATAACGTTAGCCTGTAGAAAAACAGCTTTTATTCCGTCTTAAAATTTCCCATTTTTGATTTTTAAAGTATGGCTATTCATGTTTAACATCCCTTCGAAGTTAACAATTGATTCATAAACCCTGAAAAGGTTGAATGTGAATAGCCACCGATTAAATCGGTGAAATATATTAAATCCTACCAAAATTTTTTATCCAATCCTTAACGGTTATAGTGTACATCAAAGTTAACGCACGAAGCGGAGCTTCTTAAGCAGTGCGTTCCCAAACAAGAGTTTAGGAACGATATTTAACGGTTTCATTAAATGTTTGTCTTGTCAATGCGTAAGTCCTAAATCTATAAAAATATCAGATTCTTGCTTAATATAATTGTGGTCCATCCAATCGGGAAATGCCAAACCAATGGAATAATTATTGCATGGTAATTTAAATATTTAAGCATTATAAGCTATTTTAATAAAAATTCATTAATAAATCATTAAGTTTAACCCATCTCAATAATTATTCACAAGGAAAAAAATAGCAATTTAATAATGTTTGGTATTAGGAGTTTATTATGTCAATTATACGCTTTAAATTCATTTCAATAATTTTAATGGTATACGTATCTAACGTTTGGGCAAACGTCCATTATGTTAAATATGATGCTACTGGTGATAATAACGGTACTTCTTGGACAAATGCTTATACAGATTTACAGTCTGCTTTAAATGCTGCCAATAACAGTGGGAATAAAATTTGGGTTGCTAAGGGGATTTATAAACCTACTACAACTGGTTCTAGAGCAGCCACTTTTCAATTAAAAAATAATGTCAAAATATATGGCAACTATGTTGGGCGTGTTAATGTCGAAGGCAAAGAAGAAACTGATTGGTCTGAACCATACACTACTTTAAGTTGCGATATAGGTATAGAAGGAGATTCAAGTGACAATTGTTATAATGTTATTACCATTGAAAATGCAACCAGAGCTTATCTCAGAGGATTTAAAATAACCGGCGGCAATGCAAATGGTAGCCAAAAAAATGGTGGTGGAATATATAGTGTAAATAGTAATTTAGAGATGAGTAGGGTTAATATTATAGATAATTTTGCTGAAGAAAATGGTGGTGGAATGTACAATGAAGATTCCAATCCTATCTTACTTGCAGTTAAATTTATTGATAATAAAGCTACTTATGGAGGTGGAATATATAATGATGCGGAAAGCATTCCAAAAATAGGGGACATAGAAAGCAACCTCGTAAGGAGCGTGAGATTTGAAAATAATATTGCTACTGAAAATGGGGGCGGAATTTATAATGCAGACCGTTCTAGCCACACCATACCAAGTATTAATTATGCTATATTCATTGGCAATACGGCTGTTGATGGTAGTGGTTTATACAATGGTGCTAATAGTTTAACAGCTTTAAATAATAGTTTATTTAGTAAAAATATTGCTACTAATAATGGTGTTATTTATAATAAAAATAATAATTTAACTATCAATCAAATAACTGTTAATGGTAATAGTAAAGGAATGTATAATGAAACTAGTTCTATTACAATTAATAATAGTATTTTGTGGAATAATGGTATTGAAGAAATAGTTGATGCTGGTGGTGCTACTACTGTTAATTCTTCTATTATACAAGGAGGTTTATCCGGTGGAATTAATTCTGATCCTAAATTTATTGATGCAGCTAATAACAAATTTAACTTGGCTATTGGTTCTCCAGCTTTAGATGCAGGTGATAATAATGAAATTCCTAATTTTGCTTATGATTTAAAAGGTAATACTCGCAAAGTTCATAATCAAGTTGATATTGGAGCTTATGAAGTTCAAGCACCTATAGCAAAGTCAATTGTACGTGCTGATAATAGTCCAACTAATGCTACTGAAATTAATTATACTGTCACCTTCAATGAAGCAGTGTCTGGTGTTACAGAGGCTGATTTTAAAATAGCTACCTCTGGCAATGTAACAGCTTCAATAAATCCGGTTGGAGCCGCTAGTAAGGTTTATGCTGTTAAAGTTTCTATAACTGGTGGTGATAATGGCACAGTTGGTTTAAATTTGTTAGATGACGATAGTATAGTTAACAATTACGGTATCCCATTATTAGATCATGATAACGATGAGACCAAAATAGGAGAAGTATATACTATTGATGGTCTTATCCCTACTGCTAGTATAATAACTGATTTCGATCCAATTATTATTAAGTTTAACGAAAATGTTAAAAATTTTACTATTGCTGATCTTAGTTTAACTCATGATAGTAGTCCAATTTCATTAACAACAGCAACACTTACATCTAGTGATAATATAACTTGGGAACTTGGAAATCTTGCACTGACAGATGGTAATTACGGTTTGATTTTATCTGCAAATAATGTTACTGATGAAGCAGGCAACGCACTAGCAACAGATGTCACCAAAACTTGGCAAGTTTCAAATTTACCAACAACCCCAACTGGTTTAACAGCAACAGTAGTTTCGGAAAATCAAGTAACTCTTATTTGGACTGACAACAGTGATAATGAAACTGGTTTTAAAGTGGAACGTTTTGCTGATAATATAGCCAACACCACTGTAACCAATTATAATGACACTGGATTAAACTGTGGAACAACTTATACTTATAAAGTAAAAGCTGTCAATGCTGGTGGTGAATCTGCTTCAGCAACAGTCACAACTACAACGTGGGCTTGTTCATCATCGTCCAATACAATAACTTTAACAATTGATGGCGAGGGCAGTGGTCGAGTCGTTAATACTTCTAGTGGTATTGACTGCGATGATAGTTGTAAATATGATTTTGATTCCACAACCAATATAGAATTAACTCCTATCGCTGATGATAATTCTAAATTTAGCGGTTGGGGTGGTCATAGTGATTGTATTGATGGCGAAATTTCTATGGCCAACAATCGGTTGTGTACTGCACATTTTCAGTTAAAACCAGCTAAACTCAAAGTAACAATTACTGGACAAGGTGTAGTAAGTAATACAACTAATATCAATTGCAATAGTGAATGTGATTACACTTTTAATAATGGTACTGAAATAACGGTTACTCCAACACCTGCTACCGGTTGGAAACTTGATACTTGGCAATGCGGCACAGATGGACAGCTTATTCTTGATGCTGATACTGAATGTGAAGCAGTGTTTGTAGAAATCAGTTTGCCAGAATTAAATATAACGGTAACTGGTAAAGGAACTGTTACTGGAGAAGGTATTGATTGTGGGGAAGATTGTTCGGAACCATTTGCTTATGGAAAAGAAGTAACATTAACTACAACTCCAGATTCTGGTTGGCATTTTTTTGGCTGGAGGGGACATTGTGTTAATGAAAATATTGTTATGGAAGACAGCAATAAATACTGTAAAGCAATCTTTACTGAAGGAGCAGCTATAGAAAATTCGGAAACAGAAATTACACAGGATTCAAGTGAACCAGTTAATTTAACTATAATTAAAACTGGTCAAGGAACTGTAACAGCTCAACCAGTTGGAAATGTATGTGGAAATAATTGTAGCCAGTATGATAATGGTACTCAAGTGAAATTAACTGCAACTCCAGATAAAGATTGGGAATTTCTAGGTTGGCAAGGTGATTGTGATACAAATGGATATATAGTTCTAAATAAAACTACCAAATGTGATGCTATTTTTACATTAGTTGTTGAAAATGATGAACAAATTAATACTGGTTCAGTAGAAAATTCAGATAAAAATGTTCCTGATGTTTCAGAAACTACTTATTCAACAGATATTTCTAACGACTTATATGCAACTGATTTAACAAATGTTTTTAATAATACTTCAACTGATATTTCTAATGAAGTTGACACAGATAATTCAAATTCAGGAGCTATTACGAATGAAAATAATTCCAATAATCCTGATAACTCACTGGAAACAAATTCTAATGAACAAACTTCTTCTACAGAAAAGACAGTATCGAACCTTGTTCAATTGTCAAGGTCAAATTATACAATTCGGGAAAGTGATAAATTTATTACAATAGTTGTCCATCGCATTGATAATTGTAGTGATAAAATTAAGGTTGAATATTTTACTCAAGCTGAAACTGCAACTGCTAATGAAGATTATTTAAATAAACGTGGTTTTTTGACTTGGCAACATAATGATTGTAAAAACAAGACATTTGATATAAATATTTTAGATGATTCAAATTGGGAAGACTCTGAAACTGTTACCATTGGTTTGTTGGGAAATGACCATGGAAAGCTGACTATTATTGATGATGATGAAAAACAAGTTATATTGACAGATGACACAAATGAAAATTATCAGGTGAATTTTGGCAATATAGATTTAGAGGCTCATTCAAAAATCAATGGTAAGTTGACTTTGAATGGTGAATCGGTTGGCAATATTGAAGGAGTTGTTAAGCATGATAATCAAGAACTAGTTATTGATATTTCTGCTATGGAGAAAATATTTAAAAATAACGGTGAATTGATTTTAAATGATAACAGAATTGGTTATATTGATGGAGTTATCAATTACGAAACGCAGGAATTAGTTGTTAATATTTCTGATGTTAAAAAAACAGTTATCGACAATGATAATTTAACAGATGAGAATAACACAGAAAAATCTAATCAATGTAAAGCATTACGAATAGATAGTAATGGTCAAGAAACAGACAGTGATAGTTGTTTTGTCAATAAGCTAATTATTGATGGTGTTTTACGGCCTAATAATATTGTGTTGACTCGGCTTGAGACACAAAGTACTAGGATAACGTCTGAGATTTTGGTTGCTCCTGAAGATGTTGGTAAAGCGGCAGAAATAATATTGATAGGTAAGTATATAAAAGCTGAAGATAATAAGCGTAAATATACTCGTGATAGACAGTTTTGGCATATATGGGATGGTCATATCAGTAGTTTACCTACGGCTCAATATCATCCACAATTACCTGAAATAGTAGATATTTTTGTTTTTGAAGGTGATTTAAGTGGATTAACTGGTGAATTTGTGGTTTTTGCTAGTTATCGTTTGAAAGATGGCACTATTGTTTCTAGTAGTTCAGAGCCTTTACATTTTTTTATAGATAGCCTCAATACAAACTAACTGTATGATATGTATAAAAAATCAATTAACCATTAACAACTAACCATTAACAATTACCATAAACATATTGAATATCAATTAAATACCATGCTATAATAATTTTTTTTGTGAACCCTGTCTTATTTATGAAGATTTTACAATTAGAATTAATAGCTTTTGGTTTATTCACCGATAAAGTTTTAGACTTTTCCACTGGTGATTTTCACTTACTTTATGGCCCCAATGAAGCTGGTAAAAGCAGTATGCACCGTGCTTTAGCCCATTTTTTCTTTGGCATTCCAGAACGTACTACTGATGCTTATTTACATAGCAACGACAAATTACGTATTGGTGCTAAATTGCTGAGTAATGATGACAAAGAACTCACTTGTTATCGGCGTAAAGGCCGCAAAAATACCCTCTTAGATGCTAACAATAAACCGCTAGATGAGGATTATTTGCAAACCTTTTTGAGCAAGATGAATGAAACTCAGTTTACTGCTCTGTCTTGTTTTAATCATGACCGCTTACGTCAAGGTGGTGAAGCTTTATTGGAAGGTGGTGGCGAAGTTGGGGAAAGCTTATTTGAAGCTGCTACTGGTGGTTTGAAAATTCATGATGTACTGGCGGAATTGGATAAAGAAAAAGAGGAATTATTTAAACCTCGTGGTACTAGGCCATTATTAAATAAGCAAATTCGTATTTATAAAGATAGTTGTAAATTAATCCAAGACAATTCCCTAATAGCTAATAAATGGACTGAACAGGCCGAAAAATTAGATAACTCTAAATTACAACATACTGAATTAACTGAGCAATTACAAGTTTTACGGGCTGAACAACATCGTTTAGAACGAATTCAACGCACTCGTCCACTCCTGCAACGTCAGCAAGAACTGAAAGCTAAACTAACTGGTTTTGAACAAGTTATTTTGCTGCCAAACGATGCAGCGACTAAACATGCCGAAGTTAAATTAATTCTTCATACTGCCAGTGCCCAAGAAGAACAAGCTATTAAAGATATAAGCATTCTTCAACAACAAATAGATGCAATCAATATTTCTCAAACTCTACTGACCCATAAAACTATCATTGATAATTTGCTGGGGCGACTTGGTAGCCATCAAAAAGCTTCTCGTGATTTGCCGGGAGTTCGTACTGAAATGCGGACAGTAGAAGCTGATGCTCGTAATTTGTTGCGGGAGATTTATCCACAATTGGAACTAGAAGATTTAACTAAAAAGTTATTAGTTACCAGCCGACAACGTGATTCAATAAAAAAATTGGCTGCTCAAGCTCCAACATTGCAAGAAAAACAACGTAATATTGAACAACGAGCAGAGGAATTAGAAGAGCAATTACAACAACATCAGATAACATTAAACGAATTGCCAGCAATTCCTGATTTGACCAAGTTACAAGTAGCATTAAATCAAGCTGACAAGCATGGTGATTTGGAAGAAGTGCAACGTCAAGATGAGCAGGAAATCATATCTTTAACTAAAAATATCAATCTGGGTTTGCAGCAAATAGGCTGGAATAACGGCGTTGAAGCTTTAGAACAGACAGCATTGCCTAAGATGGAACGGATTGATTATTTTGAACGGCATTTTAACGAGCTTGATAATGATCTGTTGCGAATTAAAGAACATCTGTTGGAAGCAAGGAAAAAAAATGAAGACTCAACTCAAAAAATTAATGAGTTATCTTGGAATGGGGAAATTCCTACTGAAGAAGCTTTGATTAAGTCAAGGAAAACTCGGCAAAAATATTGGCAAAAAATTAAACAAGCAAATATTAAAGATGACAATATGTCTTTGTTTTCAGACTCGCCTCCTCCATACCCTTTTCAGGATAAAATTCAGGCTAAACCAACAGTTAATGTTGAAGTTTTTAAAAATTTTGAAGAGTCTGTATTTTGTGCTGATGATATATCAGACCGATTGCGGCGTGATGCGAAGCGAGTTGCTGAATATGGCTTGCAACTGACAATTCAAACCAATGCAAAACGTGAACAAGAAACTTTGACGAAAAAATGGCATACGGTGGAAGCTCGTATAGCTCAATTACAGACTGAATGGGAAGCTAGTTGGAAAGAAACTGGTATCAAACCTTGGAATGCAGGCGAAATGCGGTCTTGGTTAAATGATGCCCTTGATTTACGAAGACAAGCCGCTAAATTGCGAGAACGTCAACAACAATTACAAGAGCGTCAACAACTTATTGCCAAATTATGTCAAGATTTAACTCAAAATCTGACAGTTTTGCAACCAGTTGAAAAGAATGAGTCATTACAATATTTGATTGCGAAAGCTGAAAATTATATTTCTGAAATAACTGATTTGCAACGTAAACAGGAAAATTTAAAGTTAGAAATCAAAAATATAATTAAGGATCAAAAACGTAGTAAAATAACTCAACAGAGAGCTGATAAAGGTTTACAAAAATGGCAAATTAAATGGGAAAAAGCTTTAAAGCCTTTGCAATTAGCGTCTGATACGACTCCAGAAACAGCTCAAAATGCACTTAATGATTTATCCCAAGTTTTAAATAAGCTTGATAAAGTACGTGGTTTACGGCGTAGGGTTAATCTTATGCAAAAAGATGCTGAATTGTTTGTTAAAGAGGTTCAGAAAATAGCTCAGAAAATAGCTCCAGAGTTAGCAAATGAACCAGTTGAGCAAATAATACCTGCCTTGTCCAATAGTCTACAAAAAACTGAAAAAGATTTGGCTATTTTTGAACAGTTACAACAACGTTTGCAAGCAGAACAACAGCGTTTAACTAATACCAGTCAACGAGTTAAGGTTTCTGAGGCTCATTTACAAATTCTATTGCAACAGGCTCATTGTGAAAATGTGGAAGATTTGGAGATAGCAGAGCAGCAGTCGGAATTAAAAAAGGATTTGCAACAGGATTTGGTTGAAATAGAACAGCAATTATTAGAACAAGGTGAGGGGGTTTCGACTGAGGAATTGACTGTGGCAGCGGCAATGGTGGATATAGATCGTTTGTCTGGGCAGTTGCTGAATTGTAAAGAGCAGATTCAGCAATTAGAGCAGCAGCGTTTTGATATTGACCGTACTATTGGTGAAGCTGGTTCGGAGTTGAAGCGTATGGATGGTAATGATAAAGCTGCTAGAGCTGCTAATGAGTCTCAATTGGCGTTGGCGGAAATTAATAATTTGGCTGAACGTTATATACAGGTTCATTTGGCTGGTTCAATATTGCGTAAGTCAATGGAGCGTTATCGAGAGCAAAATCAAGGGCCTTTATTGAAACGAGCTAGTGAGTTGTTTCAACGTTTAACTTTGAATAGTTTTTGTGGTTTGAAGACGGATTATAGTGGTAATACTGATCAGCCGGTTTTGGTTGGGGTGCGTCGTTCGGATAATAGTAATATTTTAACAACTAATATGAGTGACGGAACACGGGATCAGTTGTATTTGGCGTTACGTTTGGCAAGTATTGAGCGTTATATTGATAAAAATGCTCCTATTCCGTTGATTTTGGATGATATTTTAATTAATTTTGATGATGAACGTTCAACAGCAACTTTGAAAATTTTGGGGGAATTATGTCAGAAAACTCAAATTTTATTTTTGACTCATAGTTCACGTTTGGTTGAATTAGCTCAGGCAACAATACCTAAAAAGCATTTAGTTAAGCATCGGGTTTAAGTTTTTGTTTACTTTGAGATAATTTTTATGTCAAATATAGCTTTTTAGAAAAGTAAAAGTTCTTAAACCTAACAGGTTTTCAAAACCTGTCAGGTTTCTTGGCTAAAATATTTATGTGAAAAACTATAGATTGAGGTGGATGATTAATTATTGGAAGGAATTCCAAAAAAGTTATGATGGTAATTCAGGCCATTGAATCTGTTTATAATTAGTAAAATTTATCCATCGTTTTCAACTATATTCATGGATTTGTTTCAATTGTCAGACCTATCCAATCTAATACTAAATTCAAAGAATCTACCCAATTTAAATAGGCAACAACTATTGCAAAGAAAAATAAAATATATGGAAATATATATAACGTAAAAGCAGGCTTAGTCAAAACACACCATATCCTTAAAGGCAACAAAACAAAAAAACCTTTGATTCCTGTAAATTGGTATTTTATATCATTCAGGACAATGATGCACCAACCTTCATGTGTGTATTGCATATTAAGCATAACTCCTTCATTGTAAGATATACTCAATTGTTTTGAAACATGTTTGTTTAGCAAATAAGATAGTGTAGACATTTCCTCATAATGTTTTTTTGTATACTTGCCTCTGTTCATTTGCCCAAACCTAAGACAAAACCAACAAAGCATAATCCACACAAATGTTGAAATAACTTCGGGTCTAGCAAATGTAATATTTACAAAATATAATTTGATATCTCCATTAACTAAATTACCGCCTGCAAGATAATAAATAATTATTGCTAGAGAAAGTACAATTAAATTCCTTCTTTCAGGACTAGAGCTTTGTATCATTACTTGTATATTCTTTGTTATTTAATTCAATGTTAAGTATTCTACCTCACATTGTCCACAGCATCAATAATCTTAAGGTTAAAACTCTAACAATTTTAGGTAGTCCTGCAATATGTAGTGTTAAATCTACTAGGTATTTAAGACCTAGCAGGTTTTTTGGAGTCATCACTATTTTATTTAGGACTACCCAATTTTATTACTTTCAATGTTAAAGTCATAAAGTATATAACAAATATCTTTCCTTACATAGAACTACATATTATAGCAATTATTAATTATTAATGCTTATACATCCTACAAACTAAAATATATAGCCAAGATTTGCTTAATAATTTGTTTAAACATCCGTACACAAAAATTAGTTTTTTAACAAATGATTTACAAATTCATCGTAATACTGCGGCAAAATATTTAGATGAATTAGTTAAAATAGAGATTTTACAAAAAGAAAAAATAGGTAAAACATCTTATTTAGGACTTACGCATTGACAAAATAATCATTTTATGAATTTGTTAAAATACAAATAGTTACAAAAAATCACACTATTTATATGATTTATATATAAATTATATTTATATAGCTCTGTCATTCTCGTGAAAACGGGAATCTAGGAATCTTTGAGATCGCTAGATTCCCATCCCCATTTTCATGAGGACATGCTTTCGTGGGAATGACAATTAATTAGTTTATATTG
>JAUCGL010000110.1 GCA_030378105.1 Candidatus Halobeggiatoa sp. HSG11
AAAATCTGGTATTGAGTCTGCTGGCAGAGTTCGTTCTTATGCAGGACTTATGGTTCATGTTTTTGGAAGACTCGCTGCTGCTTTCTTTTGTTGGGGTCATTTGCGAGTCAGCTCTTAATTCACATTAAAGGAAATACTGAATTTTCTGACGATCAAATTCAAGCTAATGGTTCCCTTATCACCTCTGGAATTAATTCATCTTCAAGCGGTAGTGGTAATGCTGGCAGTGTGAATATGGAAACTGGTAGTTTAACTTTGAAAAATGGTGCTTCTATTAATGCTACAGTATATGACTCTGGTCAAGGTGGTAATATTAATATTAAAGCTACTGATAATATTGAATTTTCTGGTAATGGAGTTATTGGACAAGCTAGTTCCATTCAAGCAAATACTAGAAGTAAAGAAACAAATGCTGGTAGTGGTGGAACTATTAACTTAGAAGCCGGTAACATTCATCTGAACGATGGTGCTTTAATTGGTTCTAGTGCAATAGGTGCTGGTAAAGGTGGAATAATAGCGATGCAAGCTAATAATATTACTTTGACTGGTACTGATAAAAGAGGACGTAATAGCGGAATTTCAAGTTTAGCGTATAGCTCTGGTGATGGTGGTACTATCACATTAAATGCCAAACAATTAAATATTTTGAATGGTACTACTATTGGTGCTGATAGTCGTAGTAGTGGACAAGGTGGTAACATTATTATTAACTCTAAAGGCACTGTAAAACTTGAAGGTTTAGATAATTCTAAATACGGAAGCCTTATAAGTGCAAATACTCAGGGTAGAGCAGCAAATGCTGGAAATGGTGGAACTATTGAAGTATCAGCTAAAACTATAAAATTAACTGATGGAGCCCAAATAGGAACTAGCACTTTTGGTCCTGGTAATGGCGGAACTGTTAAAGTTGATGCAGAAAGAGTAATTTTTTCTGGTACAGACCAAACTGATAATGCCTATCAAAGTGGTATTTTCACCGGTTCTTCAACAGTTGGTGATGCTGGTATCATAATATTAAAAGCCAATAATTTAACATTAGATACAAAAGCTTTAGTGACTGCGAAAACTTATGGAACTGGCAAAGGTGGTAATATCATTATACATTCTGATAATTTACGTTTAACTGGCAATAGTCTTATAACTGCTCGTAGCGATGGTTCTGGTGATGCTGGTAAAGTTCAACTAACACTTGGTAATATGTCTATAATTAACAGTGAATTAGAAACATCGGCTTTAAATGCTGATGGTGGTGATTTATCCATTAATTCATCTGGTTATGTTTATCTTTCTAACAGTAAAATTTCTACTAGTGTAAGTGAAGAATTTGGAGGCGGGGGTAATATAACTGCGAATCCAGAGTTTATTGTATTAAATTCAGCAACAATTTTTGCTAAGGCTAAAAAAGGTAATGGTGGCAATATTAATGTTACCACTACAGGCATTTATAACTTTGACATGACACCAATTTCAGAGGTTATTAATGCATCTTCAGAGTTTGGACTTGATGGTAAAATTTTAATTAACACACCTGATAGCATAACTGAAGGAAATTTATTTGCTTTATCAACTAGTTTTTTTGATTCTAGTAACATGATGAATACACCTTGTAATCAAATTGTAGCTGAAAATTCAATTAGTTTTATTAATGTACTAAGTGAAGGAGTCTCTAATGAACCAGAAGATTTACTATCAAGTGGAATTATATTAACAGATATATTGCCTGTCAGAGCTACAGTTTTTAACAAAAATTTGCCTATTATTTCTTGGTAGTCCTGCAAAAAGTAGTGGGAAATATATTAATTTCTTTAATCAACAATTGTAACAGAAAAAAATGAAATACTTAATAACTATACCTATATTAGTCACTTCCCTATCAATCAATGCCGAAGTCATCACAGATGGCACACTTGGCCAAAATATTAACCTACCTGGCCCTGATTTTCAAATTGAAGCCAATTTAGGCAGTCAAGTGGGCGACAATCTCTTCCACAGCTTCCAAGATTTCAATTTAAATAGCTCAGAATCAGCAACTTTTTCTGGGCCAAATTCAGTTCAAAATATCCTCAGCCGTGTAACTGGAGGTAATCCTTCCAATATTGATGGTTTAATCCGCTCAACAATTTCCAATGCTGATATGTATTTTCTTAATCCATATGGCATTATGTTTGGGCCAAATGCCAAATTAGATGTGCAGGGAAGCTTTCATGCCAGTACTGCTGATTATCTGCGGTTGGGAGAAAATGGACGATTTGATGCACGTTATCCGAGTGATAGTTTATTGAATGTTGCACCAGTTGAAGCTTTTGGTTTTCTGACTGATTCTCCAAGCTCAATTAATACCAATGACAGTGATTTATCTTTACTAGCTAATAAAACTATATCTCTCATCGGTGGAGATATAACATTGCAAGGTACAAATGCGTTCCGTGATAAAAAACGTAATCCAGTAGGTGATAATCTGTTGGTTAGTGAATCTGGTCGTATCAATTTAATTAGTATCAATGGTAAAAATGAAGTTAAATTAACAGCTTCTGGATTAAATTTTAGCAATGATAAACATATTGGCACTATCAATTCTGAAAACACTGTGCTTAATGTAACTGGTGACGGTGGCGGTGATATTTTTATTCGTGGTGGAGAGATTGAATTTATCAATACTCAACTTGATAGCCAAACTCTTGGTGATCACGACGGTGGAATTATTGATATTCAAGGTAAGAACTTGAGTTTATTACAAGGTTCAGAAACATTTGTCACCAACACAGGTAAGGGTGATGCGACCAAATTTAATATTCAAGTTAATGATAAAGTAGAATTTTCTGGTATGAACCATACTAAAAGAGCCAGTACTATTGATGCTAGAAGTAGAGATAAAACGGCTGCTGGAGGTGATGCCAGCAAAATCTTAATAAAAGCTCGTGATATTGCTTTCTTAAATGGGGCTCATATTTACTCGGAAAATTATGGAGGTGGTAATGGCAGTCAAATAACTATGCAAGCTAAAGAATCGTTACTATTCTCTGACGTTGATAGCAGTGGTTGGCGGATAGGTGGTATGACTGCTGATGGTTTAGGTCAGGTTGAAGGTTCCGGACATTCCAGCGATATTACTTTAACTGCTAAAAATATTACCTTTGAAAAAGGAGCTGGTATTCAAAGTGGTACTAATGGCAAAAGTGATTTGGGTAATATTACTATTCGAGCTAGTGAAAAATTTGTTCTGCAAGGTGAAGGGCCAGATGGTGGTGGCAGTGTACTACATAGTAGGGTCATGGATCAAAGTAGTGGAGCTCAAGGTGGAGAATTATTAGTTGAAGCTGGAGATGTAATAATTAATAATGGTGGGCGTTTTTTTGCCTCTACTGATGGAATTGGTCGAGGTGGCGATATAACTATTCGTGCTAATGGCACAATTACTTTGTTAGGTACTAATAGTAGAGGTGAAGATTCAAGAATTGTAAGTAATTCCAGAGGCGGTAAAAGAGTACCAATAGTTGGTGATGCTGGCACAATAACTCTTGAAGCCGAGAACTTTGTTATGAAAGATGGAGCTAATATCAGCAGTTCTGCTATAGCTCGTAAAGGTCGATTTGCTGGTAAAGCTGGAACAATTAATATTACAGTAAAAGACAAAGCCATTCTTTCAGGATTTAACTCAGAAAGTGGTGATATCATTGATTCTGGTAGTGGAATTTACGCTATTTCTGAAGGAATTGGGGATAATTCGAGTGCTGCTGGGACAATTAATTTTAAGGCTGGGTCTTTAACTATTGAAGATGGTGGAGTTATTGCAACTAGTACTAATAACAATGCCCAAGGTGGCGATATAACATTGCAAATAGGAAACACTCTTAAAATAGTTGGTGATACTGAATTAACTCATCAAAAACAAAATACTAGTGGAATTTATGCCAGTTCTGATAGTGTTGATAGTCAAGCTGGTCAAGGTGGTAACATAACTCTTCAGGCTACCAATTTAGTGCTAACCAATAATGGCCAAATTGCAACTTCAAGTGCTGGTGGAGGGACTGCTGGTAATATCATTCTTGACGTAACTCAACTGCGATTGGACAATGAAGCCATTATTACTTCAGATAGCAGTTTACCTAATAGCTATCAATTTAATACTATAGCAGAACGAGATAATCATATTTTGATATTTGGGGATGCAGTAAATGTTTTGGATAACGGTAGAGGTAAGGTAGAACGATATGTTAATGTTGGTCAAAATTTATTTAAAACTCAATCTGTTTATACAGTAGAAAATTTGACTGAATTACAAGAGCTTTCTAAAATTTACCAACTAGAATATGGCAATATTGTTGAAGTTAAAGATGCTGGCAATGGTCAACCAGCCCAGTTTTATTATGCTTACAATAATTCATTCTTCATAGAAAAATGGATAAGATATGATGGCCAAGCTGATATTGTTCTTGAGCATATAGATGACCTACCGGAAAATGATAGAATTAGTCCAGATGAAATTCCCTATGCTAATGATATAGTTATTCAAGTTAATGACATGGGTGATGGTACTACTGGTAAATTTATGTATTCCAACATTCCACTTCCCACCAATGGTTTAATAGCAATTGATGCTGCTAGGATAAGACATTTTACAGTTGCTGATGCTGTTACCTTACACCAATTACTGGAAAATACTACTATTAAAGAAGGTGATGAGGCTAATGTAGGTAATGAGCGGTTTATTTTTGCAGATAACCGTTGGGTTCCATTAACCGGTAATATGATTCAAGTTACTGATGTTCCTAGTTCTGAAACTTTAGTTAAACCCCAAGTTGGTAATATTGCCAAAGTTTCTGACACTGACTTTATTTATACTGGCCAACATTGGATCAATTTAAATTCTAATCAGCGTGAAGTCACTAATCTTTCTGAACTACAAGAACTTACCGCTGAAACTGGTGATTTGGTTAAAGTAGCTGGTGGAACTTATCAGCAAGCAAACTTTTTTTATGCTGATGGTCAATGGCTGAAACAGGTCAAAGGAGGTAACGCCGGTACGATAACTATTACAGCTAATGATGCAATTCGCTTATTCAATGACAGCACTATCACCACTGAAGCAGCAAGCTCCGGCGGTGGTGGTGTTAACATTGATTCCCCCGGTTTCATTTTATTACAGGACAGTCAAATAACCACTAGCGTTCTTGAGGGAGTTGGGACTGGTGGTGATATGAACCTTAATCCTAAATTTATTGTATTGGATAATGCTAATATCATAGCTAGAGCTAATGAAGGTCATGGTGGCAACATTAACATTAATACTAATGGTATTTATCGTTTTCCGCCTGAATCAGCTAGTTCAATAGATGCTTCTTCTAAACTTGGAGTTGATGGCGAGGTAGTAGTTAATTCGCCAGATATGAATATGGAAGGTTTTTTAGTTATATTATCAGATGAAACAGTGGAAGCAAGTAGTTTAATGAAGAAACCTTGTAGTATGCGTGGCAGCAGTTTCACAGTTCAGAAAATTGCTGGTAGTCCTCAAACTCCTTATGATTATAATCCATCAACCTATTTGCCTGAAACTGATAAAAAAGTTAAAACTGTTTCCAAAAATTCAGGTGAGAAACTAGCTTTCTCAACTTGTAAAAAATGATTGTCTTTGTCTGAATCAGGATTTAAGGATTAACAAGATTAAACCAAATAAGCTTGTGAATTTATCCTGAAAATCCTATAATTATGTTAATCCTGATTCAAACAATTTAAAAGGAAAAACAAAATGAAATACTTAATAACTATACCTATATTAGTCACTTCCCTATCAACCAACGCCGAAGTCATCACAGACGGCACACTCGGTCAAAATATTAACCTACCCGGCCCCGATTTTCAAATAATTTCAGATTTAGGCCAGCAACACGGCGGTAATCTCTTCCACAGCTTTCAAGACTTCAACTTGAACAGTTTGGAAAGTGCTACTTTTTCTGGGCCAGATAATGTGCAGAATATCCTAAGTCGGGTAACTGGTGGCAATCCATCGAACATTGATGGCTTGATTCGTTCCACAATTCCCAATGCCGATATGTATTTCCTCAATCCCTATGGAATCATGTTTGGGCCAAATGCACGATTAGATGTACAAGGAAGCTTTCATGCTAGTACGGCGGATTATTTAAAATTGGGAGAAAATGGGCGGTTTGATGCACGTTATCCAAGTGACAGTTTATTGACCGTTGCACCGGTTGAAGCGTTTGGATTTCTCACTACTTCACCAATATCAATGCAAGGTAGTCAGCTTTCAGTTCCAACTGGTAAAACTTTTTCTTTGAGTGGTGGTGATTTAACCCTGAGTAAAACTAAACTTTCCGCACCTTCTGGACAGATAAATTTAGCTAGTACCAAAGACAAAACTGAAATTATTCCAGCAGATATTACAGCATTAAGTGGTGATATTACAATTTCACATAATTCATTGTTGGATATTGGTGGGGGTGGCAGTCTGTTTATCCGTAGTGGAAAGTTGCTAGTGGATAGCAGCAATATTAATGCTAAAACTATGGGTGGTAAAGATGCTGGCGAAGTTTCTATTCAAGCTGACAAAATTCATTTTGATGGAGGTTCACGTTTAATCGGTCAAACTAGAGGTGCTGGAAATGCTAGCAAAGTAAATTTACAAGCAACTGAATCAGTAAAATTTTCTGGAGCATCTAAAGCTGGTTTTGCCAGTCGGATTGATACTAGAACTTTTGGTACTGGTTATTCAGGCCCAATTAATATCAAAGCAGAACAGATTATTTTTGCAGATGACAGTCTAATATTTGCTGGTACTCGTGGGCAGGGAGATGGAACTCATGTGAATTTTCATGCTGAAAAAGTTATTCTGAAAGATGGAGGGTCTATCCTAGCTGGTTCTTTTGGTAAAGGTAATGGTTCTAATATTAATATATATACTGATCGGCTAGAAATGATTGGTAAAATTAGTTCTGCTATTATTTCTGGTGCAAAAGCCAGTGGTTCAGGTGGCAAAATTTATGTCGAAGCCCAAGATGTTTTAATAGATAATGGTGGAGTTGTGACCACCGGAGTAACTGGGACTGGCAATGCTGGCAGTATTCACTTCAAAGTTAATGGCAAAATAACTTTAGCTGGAGTTAATGGAGCCGGTGGGCCAAGTTCAATATCTGCTGACGTTAGTCCATGGACAGCAGGTAACAAGGCTGGTGTTGGTGGCAAAATTCTTATTGAATCAGACCAGCTTATTGTAAAAGATGGAGGAATAATAAGTGCAACAACTTCTGCGGCAAAAAACACTAATACTGGCCAAGGCGGTAATATTATAATTAAAGTAACAGATAAAATGGAACTAACCGGAGTCAATCCTTATGGAGAAACTGAAATGGGTTTTGGTTCTGGAATTTATGCAGGTAGTAATGGAGTGGGTAATAATGCTGGTGATGGTGGATATATTAATTTACAGGCTGGTAATTTAATTATTAAAGATGGTGCTGTGATTAAAAATAGTACCAACAACAATGCAAATGGTGGTAATATTGTCATCCAAGTTGAAAATACTATAGCTATTTCTGGAGATTCTTCACAGATCGAATTACAAGAACCTAAAAAAGTCCAAGCAGAATATTTACAAGATTTTTCTCCTACAAACTATAATCAATCCACTAGCGGTATTTTTGCCAGTTCTACTAGTCATAGTGAACATTCTGGTAATAGCGGTGGTATTACTTTAACTGCCAAAGAATTAATTTTAAAAGATAATGGTTTAATTTCCACTTCCAGTACTGGTGGTGGTAAGGCTGGTAATATTACCTTGCAAGTTGGAAAATTAAAACTGGATAACAGTGCCAAAATTATTTCAGAAAGCCAAATGGTAAATTTCTATACTTTTAGCCAGCTTGCAGAACGTGATAGCCGTATTACAATTCGTGGTGATATTATCGAAGTAGCAGATGTTGGGACCCATAAAATAGGTAGTTATTTCAATACTGGTACTGAACTTATTAGAACTCAGCCTGTTTATACTGTTGCTAATATGGAAGATTTATATAATCTAAATCAACAATATAGCATTGAAGAAGGTGATGTAATAACAGTGCAGAGCGAAAACAGTCGCTTTATCTATGCATTTAATAGCTTTTATAGTTTGGGAGAATGGATGAAAGTTGGTGATAAAGTTGATGTTACTCTGGAAAATATGGGTGAAATCAACACCATCAATAGTAAATGGTTTGCTGCCAATGAGGTTCCTTATCCTTCTGCAACTGTTATTCAAGTTAAAGATGCTGGAAATGGTAAATCTGCTATTTTTATCTATTCATCAAATCTCAAAAATCCAGTCACAGATGATTTATTTGGACGGGCTGTCCGTTTAAAACATTTTGCTATCACCAATATTTCGGAAATGGCATCTCTTAAGGGACAAATCATGTTAAAACAAGGAGATACTGCAATGGATAAATTTATTTATGATGGAAATCAATGGCTAGAATTAAATAAAACTCGAAACGTAACTGATATCACTGAGATGGATAAATTAATTTTGGCTAAAAGAGGCGATCTGGTACAAATTTCAGATACAACATTTATTTATTCAGGTCAAAATTGGTTGCCATTACAAAATCGTTATGAAGTAGCTGATTTAAATCAACGTAATCAACTTTCTGTGCAAGAAGGAGATTTGGTAAAAGTATTAGATGCTGGACAAGGTAAACCAGAAAGTTTTTTCTATTTTAATCAAGCATGGCAGCAACGCATTCATGGTGGTGAAGCTGGGGAAATTCAGCTTACAGCACAAGATATTATTGTACCAAATGATAGCACTATTGCTACTAAAGCTATCAGTGCTGGTGGTGGTAGTATTGCTATAAAAGCAGATGGTTTAGTTTTCTTGAATAATGGTAAGATTACTGCTAGTGTGCAAGAAGGTGCTGGTGATGGAGGTAGTTTAACTATTTCTGAACCATATTTTGTAGTGTTAAACAATGGCCAAATTACCGCTCAAGCTAACGAAGGACATGGGGGAAATATTAACATTAAATCTGAACAATTTATTACCTCTCCAGATAGTTTGATAAGTGCTTCGTCAAATTTGGGTTTAGACGGGGAGGTTAATATTGAATCTCTTGATGTTGATATGGAAGGATTTTTAGTTGTATTGCCAGATGAAACAGTGGAAGCAAGTAGTTTAATGAAGCGGCCATGTAGTATGCGTGGTAGTAGTTTCACAGTTCAGAAAATTGCTGGTAGTCCTCAAACTCCTTATGATTATAAACCTGCAACTTATTTACCTGAAACTGATAAAAAAGTTAAAACTGTTTCCAAAAATTCAGGTGAGAAACTAGCTTTTTCAACTTGTAAAAAATGATTAAATATCATCATTCTTAAACTCTTATTTTATAACGCTTTTATAAGATATATTTCAAATTAGACATCTTTCCTAAATAACTGATGGTTGACGCAGAGAGTATTTTAATTAATTTGATTCCATAGGTTTCACCTATGGCTATTCAAGTGTGAATCCCATTGGGGTTGTTTTAACTATCCTGAAAGGATTGAATGTGAATAGCCACCGATGAAATCGGTGGAATATAAAAACTTTCTGCGGTAAGCTCAGTTAATAAGTATATATACTTATTTAGGAAAGATATCTAATATTGTTATAATAAAATCAAAATAACCATACGTAGAGACAAGGCATGCCTTGTTTCTATAGGGTGGATATATCAAAAGTTTTCATTCTCCCATAACACGGCCAGTTTAATTGGATTTATTAATAATTTTATAATCTTGAGGCATGTCTTCAACTTTTTCTTGAAATAGTTTCAGTTGTTCTTTGAGATTAACAACTAAATCTTGACTTGCCATTTTAAAACCCTCTATACTATCCAACCGTACCTGTTCTGATAAATTAACCAGAGTAGCTCTACTTTTTATATGACTTATACCCGGAGCTCTGAATAACATCTTGCGGCTTTTGATATCATAAATAGCAGCATCAACCATAGTATGAGTTTCGTTCCTTTCACCCTGCACAACGTAAGCCCCAACTATAGTCCAGTAAGTTACGGAAGCTAAACTACTATCAGTAAATCTTGTTTGATCGTAGGAAATTAAAGCAATAACATCAATGTTATACATTGCACTTATTTGGTCTAAATTAGCAAAACTCCCCTTTTTAATTAAATAAGCAGATGGAATTATTTCAATTGATTTAACAAAATCATCATATTGTTGAAAATTTTTACTAACTTTTTGCATTAAATCAATCTTATCTCTTTCAGTAAGATATATATTTCTACCCGGTACAAACGCTGCTCCAACTCTTAAAGGCAATGCTAAAGAAGGAATTTTAGGCGTTTCAATTGTTTTTTTGTCCGGATAAAGATATTGAACTGTGCTACTACTGTAATGTTTTGATTTAGAAAGACTACAGCTAGCCAACACAATAATTACAGATATAAATACAATTTTTAATGTTTTCATAATTTAAAAAAACTCAAAGTGATAACCAGAGACAACAATATTATCTTCAATGAAATCATCCATATCTGATAATTCTAACTTAATATGTACCGAGGCTTGTGGCCGCATTTGTTGACCTTTCATTAAGGAATGCTGTAAATATTCACTAGGCTTAAAATTACGCTGTGCTAATGGTTTACCATTATAATCTTCAAATGTTAATTGTAAATGAGGATAAGGTTGTGGAAAATTAGCAGTATTAATAAAAGTTGCTTCAAACTGGATGGCATTGTCAACTTCTAGGTGAACTTGAGCAATATGGTCTTGCATTGAAAAGCTTGCAGTATCGTAAGTCGGTGGCAAATCACATAAAAAGTTATAACATATTTTTTCCAACCAAGGCCGAGCTTCTTTATGTTGCAGTACTTTATCTGGCTGCCAATACCATATATATTGACCAGCTAGTATCGCACCAAACAGAATTACCATCAATGCCCAAAAAAATAATGAACTCCAAGAACGGCCTTCTTCATAAATTTCTTCTTCCAATAATTCTGGAACTTCGTCTTCTTGAAAATCATCAGATTGTTTAGAGGTAGTTGTAGCTTGCTTAGGTAATTGACTTAATAAATAGTTGGTTGCATTAAAAATAGTACGGCAATGACTACAACGAACATGTCCTTGAGCGATATTAAGATGTGCGGCTGTTACACGAAATATAGTTTGACAGTGGGGACATTGAGCATGCATTTAAGTAGTCCTATATTAATATTGGAAGTTAAGACTGGCTAATGGTTAATTGTAAATTATTAATTGTTAATTAATTTTGGTAAAATATGAAGGAAGTTTGAATGATTTGTTTTTATAAACTTTTTTGGAAAAATAAGTTCAATTTTGATTTCAGTCAGGTTAACAAGATATGTAACCCGACATTATTTAAATAATTATCACTCAACAGCTTTCATACTTAAGCGAACTCGACCCTGTTTGTCAATTTCTAACACTTTAACTTTAACAGTTTCACCTTCTTTAAGCTTATCACTCACCTTAGCAACTCGTTCTGCACAGATTTGAGAAATATGTACTAGACCATCTCTACCCGGTAAAATAGTAACAAAAGCTCCAAAATCCATTAATTTAGCAACTTTACCTTCATAAATTTTGCCAACTTCAATATCAGAAGTTATTTCTTCAACTAAACGACGAGCTTCTTGTCCAGCTTCTAAATCTACCGATGCAATCGTAACAATACCTTCATCAGTTATATCAACTACAGCACCAGTTTCATCAGTTATAGAACGGATAGTTGCTCCACCTTTACCAATAACATCACGAATTTTATCTGGTTTAATTTGGAAAGTAGAAATGCGTGGGGCATATTTTGACATTTCAACTCGTGGTTCACCAAAGCCTTTTTGCATAACATCTAAAATATGTAAACGTCCTTCTTTAGCTTGAGCCAAAGCTGTTTCCATAATTTCTTGTGTGATGCCATCAATTTTGATATCCATTTGTAAAGCGGTTATGCCAGTTGTTGTACCAGCAACTTTAAAGTCCATATCACCTAAATGATCTTCATCGCCCATGATGTCAGAAAGCACTATAAATTTATCTTGCTCCTTAATCAAACCCATTGCAATTCCAGCGACCGGAGCCCTTATTGGTACGGCTGCATCCATCAATGCAAGTGAAGAACCACACACACTAGCCATTGAACTAGAACCATTAGATTCCGTTATTTCTGATACAATTCGGATTGAATAAGGAAAATCTTCTGGGGCTGGCATAACTGCTTGAACACCACGTTTTGCTAAACGACCATGTCCAATTTCCCGTCGTTTGGGTGAGCCAACTCGACCAATTTCACCAACACAATAAGGAGGAAAGTTATAATGCAAAATAAAGTTATCTCTATATTCTCCTTCAAGAGCATCAATAACTTGAGCATCACGATCTGTGCCAAGAGTGGCAACAACTATAGCTTGAGTTTCACCACGAGTAAATAGAGCAGAACCGTGAGTACGCGGTAAAACACCAGCACGCACTGTTATTGGACGAACTGTTTTAGTATCACGCCCGTCAATACGATTGTTGCCAGAGATAATGTCTCCACGCACAATTTTCTTTTCCAGTTTTTCTAGCTCTGCAAATACTTGCCTTTCTGTCCATTCTTCAGTTTCCAAGTCGGCTAACTGCTTTGCAATTTCTTTACAAGTATTAGTTACTGTTGTACGCCGTACTAATTTATCTTGAATTTGATAACCTTTTCGTAAACTAGATTCTGCAAGTTCCAAAACTTTAGCAACTAATTTATCATCAACCGGCTTAGGTTTCCAATCCCATTTTGGTTTTGCTACATTTGTGGCCATGTCATTGATGGCTTCAATAACAACTTGCATTTGTTGATGCCCAAACAAAACTGAATTAAGCATTATCTCTTCAGTTAGTTCATTAGCTTCTGATTCAACCATTAATACTGCGGTCTCAGTACCAGCCACAACAAGTTCCAAAGCAGAATCATCTAATTGAGTTAAAGTTGGATTAAGAATATATTCCCCATTTATATAACCAACTCGTGCTGCTCCAATCGGGCCATTAAATGGTAATCCAGAAATAGCCATAGCTGCTGAAGAACCAATTAAAGACGGAATATCTGGGTCAATTTCCGGGTCCAATGACATGACAGTAGCAACTACTTGTACATCACAATTAAAACCATTGGGAAATAATGGGCGTAGAGGTCTATCTATTAATCGGGAAGTTAGAATTTCTTTTTCGCTGGGACGACCTTCGCGTTTAAAAAAACTGCCTGGAATCTTTCCGGCTGCGTAAGTACGCTCTTGATAATCTACTGTTAATGGAAAAAAATCTTTATCAGAGTTAGTGTCATTATCACCTACTACAGATACTAAAACAGTTGTATCTCCCATACTAACCATAACAGCACCATCAGCTTGTCTAGCAATTTCACCAGTTTCTAAAGTGACGGTGTGTTGACCATATTGAAACGTTTTTTTATAAGGAATCATGTCAGTTATCTATCAGTTATCAGTTATCAATTATTCAGTTATCAGTTAAATTGGGTAACTGAAAACTTGTCACCGCAAATTAGTGTCGTAATCCAAGTTTAACAATTAAGTCTCTATAACGACTAGTGCTTTCTCTTTTCAAATAATCAAGTAATTTACGACGTTGATTAACCATTCTTATTAAACCACGTCGTGAATGGTTGTCTTTTTTATGAGTTTTGAAATGGTCAACGAGACTAGCAATATTTGCAGTTAATAATGCTACTTGTATTTCAGTTGATCCAGTATCATTAGCAGAACGCTGATGTTCCTGAACTATTTTATCTTTGGTTGCTGCAGTTAACATGTAATTTCCTAGTTAATTAATTCTTAAATTAAAGCTGTCTATAATTTTGATGTATTATACACGATTAATAGTAAATTTGACAATATTTTCAAACATAGCAAGAATAAATTCATTAAAAATCTTTATCAAACACAACCTTGTCTCAGCTAATTATTGACTGTGAGCATAAATAAAAGATATGTCAGTATATTTTAAATATTGATTTTGAATATGTTTGGGTATTTTTTGAAAGCAATTTAAGGTAATAAATTTTATGTAATCCAAGTATAAATTATAACCTTACAAAAGCCCCGGTAATTTTGGAGATTTAAGATATGTTGTAACAGTATGGCTGACTAAAACCGTTAATAAAATAGGCCAAACTATATCATTATGCCCAATAATTTCGATGCCAACCATAATAGCTGTGAATGGTGCGTTGAATACTCCACCAAAAAAGGCTGCCATACCAACCATTGCATAAGCTCCTGATGGTGCTGTCGCAGGGAAAATAGAATTCACTAACAACCCAAATGTACCGCCTAACATAGCTCCTATAAAAAATGAAGGAGTTATGGTTCCACCAGAACAACCAGAGCCAATTGTTATACTGGTAGCTAACATCTTTAAAAATATTAATGCAAAAATAATAACTAAAGCCAATGAACCATTAAATGCGTCCATAATTGTCAAATTGCCCAGCCCAAAAAAATGCGGAAAACCATACATATCAAAACTAAAAAAACCGATAATACCAAGCAAAGATAATCCTATAACCGGTTTTATATGCTCAGATATTGGCAAATTATCCCAAAACTTTTTCATGTTAACCATCAAATGGTTAAAAGTGATTGTACCAAAAGCTATAACCACACCCAAGAGTATGTATAACAATGACTCCCAATAACTCATCAAATAATGTTCTGGTACAAATAATAAACTATCTCGAAATGATTGAGATACATAATCACCAACCACAGCAGCAATAAAAATTAATATAAAATAAGCTGTTTTAAAATGGTTTAAAATAACTTTAACAATAAAATCAGTTGCTTTAAACCCTCCTAATATTATTTCCAACACAAAAAAAGTTCCCATTAATGGAGCATTAAAAGCTGCTGCAATGCCACCACTTATACCACACATTATTAATAGGTGTAGTTTGTCTTTATTAAGCCTTAACCATTTGCCAATCGTTATGCTAACCGCAGCACCAATTTGAGCAGTTGGACCACCAAGACCCACTGAACCACCTATGCCAGCACAGATAGCAGCAGCTATAGATTTAATTGCTAAAGCTCTTGGTGGCAAATCCTCTCCATCAACAACTAAGCCAGTTAATACATCTGGTACAGTTCGACCTTTAGTTTCATTAGCAAGAAAAAAGACAATAGCTCCAACAACTAATCCACCAATTGCCGGAATTAATATTAACTGATAAGGAGTTATGGAATTTAATGTTCCCCATAATTTATGTATAAATAAAATTTCATTAAGAGAATAGAATATCTGTTCTAATAAAACTGCTCCTAATCCAGTGGAAATTCCTATAACAACAGTTAAGAATGTTAAAACAGATATATTTCGTAATGATCTTATTGAAAATCTGATAGGTGTTGGGAGTCTCAAAACTTATTTTGGATTTCAATGTTATGATTAGTTAAACTTAAGCTTGGTTAGCGAAATGCAACTCAACAAACTCTTTGAAAATACTGATTTTTAATCCTGTATAAAGGTAAGCAATTATTAATATATTTTTTCAGAAAAATCATAGTTATCCAGACCAAGTTTTCAAAACAGGTCTGTAAACTATGGTTTATTCACCCATTCCGGCCAATAAAT
Organism: Candidatus Halobeggiatoa sp. HSG11; assembly: GCA_030378105.1. GTDB lineage: Bacteria > Pseudomonadota > Gammaproteobacteria > Beggiatoales > Beggiatoaceae > DRQV01. The sequence continues at coordinate 15,640 of JAUCGL010000110.1, forward strand.
CCATTTGATGTTCTCGTTTCAAAGGCTTAATAATATAACTCAAATCGCCTCCTAACACATCATCCAACTTATATAAAGTTAAATTAATTCGATGATCTGTTACTCGGCCTTGAGGAAAATTATAAGTGCGAATTCTTTCTGAACGATCACCACTACCAACCAAGTTACGTCTTGTTTCTGCCTGTTCTTCTTGTTGACGATCTTTTTCTACTTTCAATAAGCGTGACTGTAATAGAGACATAGCTCTGGCTCGGTTTTTATGCTGAGAACGTTCATCTTGACATTCCACCACTATGCCGCTGGGCAAATGAGTTATTCTAATCGCAGAATCCGTTTTATTAACATGTTGTCCACCAGCTCCAGAAGCTCGAAAAGTATCTACCTTTAAGTCGGCTGGATTAATATCTATTTCGTCAACTTCATCAACTTCCGGCATAACAGCTACTGTACAAGCAGAAGTATGAATCCGTCCTTGTGCCTCTGTTTCTGGCACTCTTTGCACTCGATGACCACCCGATTCAAATTTAAAATGAGAATAGACATCTTGACCAGTTATTCTCATAATAATCTCTTTATAACCGCCATGATCTCCTTCATTTTTGCTGATAATTTCTATATCCCAACTTAATTGGTCCGCATAACGATTATACATACGCATCAAATCACCAGCAAACAAAGCGGCCTCATCACCGCCAGCACCAGCCCTTATTTCTACAAAAATATTGCGATTATCATCTGGGTCTGTTGGTAATAATAACAGCTGCAATTCTTGCTCTAATTGTTTTTTATTATCATTTGCTTGTTCTAATTCTTCTTTAGCTAAAGTTCTTATATCTACATCATCATCCTGCAACATTTCATTTGCATATTCAATAACTTCTAAGTTTTGCTGATATTTTTGAAAACTGGCAACAATTGGTTGAATTTCTGCGTATTCTTTAGATAAATCTCGAAATTTGTTTTGATTAGAAATTATGTCAGGATCAGCTAGTAAAGCGTTCAACTCTTGTAAACGGTCGGTTAAATTTTCTAATTTGTTACGAATTGAATCTTTCATTATTTTAAGTGGTTGTTTATCCAAGATATATTATTGGAAGCAATATTTTTAAGCTTAAGTAACCTATCAGTATAGCACAGGAATTAGACTCAATATATAACTTAAAGGTTTCCCCAAATTTTTAATCTAGCTTCTATTGTACCAGAAAATAAGAGGCTGTGAAATTTTCCATCTATAAGTACCCATTTTATTTAGCTTATTTATAATTGCAAATGCTGAGACTTGA
>JAUCGL010000261.1 GCA_030378105.1 Candidatus Halobeggiatoa sp. HSG11
TGGAATCGCCCACAACCCAGCTCACTTCACCGCCGCTTTCCATTCCCTACTCCGCAAACTACTACAAAACCTCGTCCCCTCAACGAATCCAAACTTATCCTTATCGGCGATGGCGGAGCTGGCAAAACCTCCCTTGTGAAACGCCTACTCAAACAAGACTTCAATCCCCAAGAATCCCAAACTCACGGCATCAACATCAACACCCTAACCATAAACGACATCAAACTCCACTGCTGGGACTTCGGTGGCCAACAAATCATGCATGCCACCCACCAATTCTTCCTCTCCAAACGCAGCCTATACCTACTCGTACTCGACAGCCGCCGTGAAACCCAAGTTGACTACTGGCTCAAACATATCCAAACATTCGGCCACAACGCCCCTGTTATCATCGTCATCAACAAAATAGACGAAAATCCCCATTTCGACCTCCCACAACGGCAACTCAAACAAAACTACCCCAACCTCAAACATATCTGCCGAATCTCCTGTGCCACCCAACAAGGCATCGACCAACTCAACCACACAATCCAAGCCACTTTACCCGATATCGAACTACTCAACACCATGTTCCCGGCCAAATGGTTCAACGTCAAAACAACAATCACCGACCAAGCCAAAACCACCAACTTCACCAGCTACGAACATTATGTCGATATTTGCCAAACCAACGGCATCACCAAAGAAAGCGAACAAACCACATTAATCAACTTTCTCCACGACTTAGGTATAATCAACCACTTCCAAGACCGTTGGCTACGAGAAACCAACATCATCAATCCCCAATGGCTAACCGAAGCAGTTTACACCATCATCAACGCCCCACAACTCGCTGGCAATGGCAAACTCCACCGTGACCAAATAACAACCTTGCTAGACAACAACATATACCCACAGCGTAAACATGACTATATAATTGAATTAATGAAAAAATTTGAACTATGTTACGCAATCAATAACAACGAATACCTATTACCAGACCTATTTCCCAGCCAAGAACCAAATTTTACCTTTAACCCAGAACTAAATTTCATCCTCGAATACGATTTCCTACCCAAATCAGTATTTACCCGCTTCATAGTCAAAATGCACCACAACATTTTAGGCAACACATACTGGCGTAATGGAATCCTGCTCAAAGATGGCAACACCACTGCATTGATAGAAACCAATTCCAACCAACTAACTTTCCAACTTGCTGGTCAGCAAAAACGTGAATACTTAGCAATATTACTGTTCATAATCAAAGATATTAACCATAATTTCCACAACCTAACCATCACCGAAAAAATTGGTTTACCTGACAATCTAACTGTCAATCACGCTTATTTACAAAAACTTGCCCAAAATGGTCAAACCGAATATATACCACCAGAAAATCCCGAAAAATCTTATAATATAGCAGACTTACTTGGTTTAGTTGCCCCACCATCAACAACCGAAACAATGCTCCAAAAAATCCTGCAAATTTTAGAAGCACAAGGAATCGAACAAGAAAAAGACTTATTAGACCATATTGATGAAGTAGTGAAAGTGAATCCGGGAATGTTTGGAATGTCGATTGACGTTAATGCGTTGGTTAGGAAGTTGCGGAGAAAATGAGAGCTTCAAAAAAACCACTAGGTCAAAGACCTAGTAGGTTTAACACTACATATTGCAGGACTACCTACAATTTTACTTTGTCACCTCACAAAGCTCTTCCACAAATGGTTCTATAGATAAATTAAAATTAAGGGCCAATTGTCGAGTACCTGACCTTCTAAGCAAATCAACTCCAACTGTATAAGTCAAACCACCTTTTTTATTAAAAACTAACTTTGGTTTAACTGTCTTTCCTTTAGAAACTTCTCTAGTTTTAACATTAAAATTAGGTACAATTAAATACTTATCACCCTTATATAAAGCAGTAAAAGTACCATCAATATTGAAAGTAACATCATCTACTCCGGGAAAATCTAAGCCTTTTTTAATGAAAATATTCGGTTTAAATACTGTTGGCATAAGTTGTTGAGAAGTACCGTCAGAATATGTGATCTTTGCTACTCGGCGTTTGGCTCGTATATTAGAATATGTTAGCCCAAAATCACAAAGAGTTGGGTCCGTCGTATCCACACACCATGAATCTGGAGCAGCTTCAATCAATGGTAACGGTATGACTGAAGCTCTACTATTACCAAAGCGAGTATTATTTCGAATATCCATAAAAAATTCACCAGATTCTCCAAAAACTACCTGACTATCATTTATGACTTTCGATAAATCCTCTGGGTCTTTAATAGTTGGCAACATTTTAATTTTCTGACCTTGAGAGGTAGTCACACTGTAGAAACAGCCCTGTTCAAAAGAAAGTTCCGATGAAATATTATTTTTATCGACCTGAGTTATATTATTGTTATCAGGAAGAAAAGCAAACTCATTTTTAATTTTACCAGTTGCATTTTTCTCTTCTACATACAAAACACCAGTTGTGTCATTCTGTAATAAATCCAAATTAAAATCCTTAGATAAAGAATCTTTCATATGATCAATAACTGGAGTTCCACTACCACCCAAACCTCTACCTGCTTTTAAATTAGGAATAATCGGCCTAATTATTTTAGGTATCGTTTCCTCAGTATAAATTAAACTTTCATCATCTGTGAAAAATTGCTGAGTTATCCCTTTCATCATCAATTTAGCACCTGGTGGCGGTTCTATTTCATCAGTTTCATCATCAAATTTCCAACCTTTTGGCAACATACTTTTAATTTCATCATCAGAAATCTTTTCCTGATCAAGATAATGGAAAAATTTAGACGCATCTTCATCAGACATTCGTTTGATCTCATTTTCATCAAGATATTCCATATCTAATTCACTAATTAATTCGGAGTTTAAACCAGCTAATTTATCAGCTTTAAACAAATCATTTAATTCATCTTTGGACATTCCATCAACATGATTTTTAGTCAAACCATTCATTGCATCTTTACTTATGTTTTCTCTTTGTTTTGAAGTCATTGCTTTTAAAGCTTTAGGTGACATTTTTTGTAAATGTTCAGGTAGCATTTTCTTGAATGATTCATCATCAAGATTGATGATTGTATTTACATCTATATTTCCTATTTCATCAACGGAAATTTCAAATTCTTCAAATTCTTCAAAAAAAATTTCAAATTCTTCAAATTCTACTTCACCATCTTCAAAAAAATCTGATAATTCATTGGTTTCAGTTTCATCAGTTTCAGAACCACCTGTTTCAGATATATCAACTTCAGTAGTTTCTACAATTTCAGTAGCATTAGTTTCAGCATCACCCTCGGCAGTGCCATCATCATCGGCTATATTACTATTACTATCGGCTTCAGCCTCACCTTCAGTTTCAACAGTATCATCATCGGCTGTATTATCAGCAACATCACTATTGGCTTCAGCAGAAGCATCATCGGCAGTGCTATCACCAGCAGCATCATTATCGACTGCATCAACATCACCAGTATCATTACTATCGGCAGTATCACCATCAGTAGAAACATCTTCAGCATCACCTTCAGCAGTAGCATCATCGGCAGTGCTATCACCAGCAGCATCATTATCGACTGCATCAACATCACCAGTATCATTACTATCGGCAGCATCACCATCAGTAGAAACATCTTCAGTATCACCTTCAGCAGAAGCATCATCGGCAGTGTTACCATCACCAGCGTCATCAGCAGGATCAATATCACTTTCAACTTCAGTATCAGCAGAAACATCTTCAGCAGCAGTGTCACCAGCAACAACGTCATAATCGGCAGTATCAATATCAGCAGCAGTGCTATTATCGACAGCGGCATCATCAGTATCAACATCATCGGCAGGAGGTGCATCACCAGCATCATCACTATTGGCAATGTCACCAGCAGCGTCATAACCGGCACTGCCACCAGCAGCAGCGTCATAATCGGCAGTATCAATATCAGCATCATCGGCAGGAGGTGCATCACCAGCATCATCACTATTGGCAATGTCACCAGCAGCGTCATAACCGGCACTGCCACCAGCATCAATGTCATAATCAGTAGTGCCACCAGCATCAATGTCATAATCAGTAGTGCCACCAGCATCAGTGTCATAATCGGTAGTGCCACCAGCATCAGTGTCATAATCGGCAGTGTCACCAGCATCAGCGTCATAATCGGTAGTGTCACCAGCATCAGCGTCATAATCGGTAGTGTCACCAGCATCAATGTCATAATCAGTAGTGCCACCAGCAGCGTCATAATCAGTAGTGTCACCAGCAGCAGTGTCATAATCAGTAGTGTCACCATCAGCAGTGTCATAATCGGCAGTGCCACCAGCAGCGTCATAATCTTCAGTTCCAGAATCACTCATTTCAAAATCTGGATATTCCGTAGCAGGTCCTTCTCTTGTATAACGAAATTCACTATTTTGAGCTATTTGTAAATTTCCAATAAAACCATTGGTATCATCTACTGTGGTTAATTTAGCATTAGCATTAAAAGCTAAGACCATAATAACCAAACAACTTAACAAAGTTTTCATAGCATTCATCCTAAATTATAATTGATTATTTTTAATAATAGCACAATTTTTATAATGATGGTTTGAATGATTAAATATACGAATAACTTCAACTAACAACTCGTTATAACCGTAATTTTACCCAGTTGGAAAATACCGTATTTCTATTGCGAGATGGCTAGAAAATTTTGTTAATTTTAATCGTATCACCTTCTGATAATAAACACTCACCATTTGTTGGATGACATCTTATCGCAGTTAGCTCAATTTCCTGAAGAGGTAGCGAAGCAGAAATTGTTGGTTTTAATTCAAATATCATATTAGCTGATGCAATTAAAGTGGTTACGGTAATAGTTGGATATGTTAAAGGACCAAGCAATGCCTGCCAACTCTTTCCATTATCTTTCAAAAAAACTACTGCCATTGTATCAACAGTATTTCTCAACATAATAAAAGTATTTGGTAATTCTGGAGAAGTCCAAGCTCCATCATAAACTCCAGCCATGATTGGTAGTGGAACATATTTAAGGATAAAATTAAGATGAGATGATACCCGTGTATAAACCCCATAAGCGTCTGGACCAGCACAAAGTGGCCCGCTTAAATGCCCTCCATAACTAACGATTCCTACTTGAACATATCTATTTTCTTCTAAAACAACCAAAGGCCCACCACTGTCACCAGTGCAAGTATCTTGTTTACCTTCCTTATAACCAGCACACAACATATTATCTCGAATAATAAACTCTTTATTTCCAGCCTCATCCGTATAAACATTCTGGCAAGTTCTGTTAGATACAAGCGGCAATTCAACCTGTTGCAATACATTTGGTGTTGAATAACCATCATTTGAATCAGTTAATCCCCAACCGATTGCCATAGCCATTTTACCCACTTTCATTGCTGAACTATCTGGATTTGCCAAATTCAACAAAGGTTGAGTTGATGGTTTTTTCAATTGCAACAAAGCCAAATCATAATCCCAATTACGATTACACGAATTCCAAAGTGGATGCTGAATAACCTGCTTGACTTCCAAACGTTCGCCTTCTTTATCCAGATTACTTTGCTTATGTAATCCCACATTAACAAAGACATCATTGCCGGTCAATGGAGGAATATCACATGATGGAGTTTTATTATCTGGTGGAAAACCTTCAACACAATGTGCTGCGGTCAATACCCAATAAGGATGAATTAAGGAACCACCACAATCACTATCAACACCTTTGTATTTAACTGATACAATCCAAGGCCATTCTCCAGAATTGCTATCTTTGCCACCAATAATTCTTAAGGAACGTTGTTGGGATTCGGCATTAACAAAAGGTTGAGGATTTGAAAATGTTTCTTGAGCAACTGTTAAAACAAGTATAATGGATAAATAATTTATTAATTTCATAATTTTCACTTTTTGAATTTATGCTATGATATTAATATCAAAATTTTTAATTTACAAGAGGAAATGATAATGATTTTACGTAATGCACTTAATATTGTTATGGTATTTTTGTTAGTTTTTTCTATTAACATTAATGCTGAAGTTATTTTAGATGGTACGTTAGGCACTGATGGAGCTATAACAGGGCCTGATTTTTTAATTGATGCCGATCTTGGCAAACAAGTTGGAACCAACCTGTTTCATAGTTTTGAATCTTTCAATCTTAATCCAATTGAAAATGCTACTTTTACTGGCCCTGCTGATATTTCCAATGTTATCAATCGAGTAACTGGTGGGCAACCTTCATTTATTAATGGTAGGTTAAGTTCAAAAATTCCAAATGCTGATATATATTTTTTAAATCCACAGGGAGTGATGTTTGGTCAAAAAGCAACTCTTGACATTCAAGGCTCGTTACATATAAGCACAGCAGATTATTTAAAATTAGAAGATGGCGGTCGTTTTGATATAACAACACCAGCTAATTCTTTGCTAACCACCGCTCCTCCCAGTGCTTTTGGTTTTTTAGATGCTCCAAGTGATATTATTATAAAAAACAGTTTATTACATTTTCCAAATCGTGAGATGCTAACTCAAATAACAAATGGTGAAAATGTCGGTAGTAATAATACCTTATCATTAGTTGGTGGAAATATTTTTATTCAAGATGCTCAAATAATAACTGGCGGCAATAATATTCATTTAGTGAGTGTTGCTGCGACTGGTGAAGCTCCTATTGAATCAAATGCATGGACTGATGATACTTTTACATCTTATGGAACATTAAATATTGTTGATACTGGTGCTTTTCCAAGAGGAGCATTTGGTAATATTGATGCAAGTGGTTCTGGTGGTGGGGAAATTTTTATTCGTGCAGGACAAATTGTTTTGGATAATGGTTGGATTTTTGCCGATACTTGGCTTAACCAAAATGGTCAAGGTATTAACATTCATGCTGACGAAACATTAACCATGAAAAATGGCTCACGAATAACTACGGCAGCATTAGATTTAACTCAAAAATTTAATCCTAATTTTATTGGTGTAGGAGGTGATATAAATGTTTCTGCAAATAATATCAATATTATTGATGGTTCTCAAATTCAAAGTAATAGTAGAACATCAGGTAATTCTGGTAATATTAATCTTTTTGTACAAAATACTGTTTTTTTAAAGGGTAGTATTACCATTAATGAACAACAAAACAATAGTGGAATATTAAGCAATACCTTGTTACTCGGTAATGGAGGTGAAATAAATATTTTTTCTAAGGATTTAATAATGAAAGAAGGAGCAACAATAAGAGGAGAAACATGGGGAATTGGAAATGCCGGTAATTTGTCTATAAATGTTAATACTTTAACCTTATCAGATAGTTCAAATATTAATATTAGTAGTGGTTTTTTTGGTATGGTTAACAATATTGATAATTTTAATACATATAAATATTGGGTATCAGGTTTTGGTAAAGCTGGTATTTTGAATGTAACAGCTAAAGAATCTATATATATTGATAGTAACAGTGGTTTTTTCAGTAACACATTCACGAGAGGTTCTGGTGGTTTACTTAATATAACCACACCTACTATGAAAATAACCGAAAGCGGAACTATTCAAGCTGGGACTCAACTGTTTGGAAATGGTGGTTATATTGTGTTAAATGTTGGTTCTTTACAACTAACTGAAAGTGGATTTATAACTGCTGAAAGTAGAGGAACTGGGTTTGCTGGTGACATAGTTTTGAACTTAAATGATTCCTTAACTATGAAAAATAGTTTTATTAGAACTTCAGCTATTAAAGCCGATGGTGGCAATTTAACGATTAAAACTCCAAGTTATGTTTACGCTGTTGATAGTCAGATAACAACTAGTGTTAGTGAAGACTTTGGTGGGGGCGGTAATATTACCATCAATCCTGAATTTATTGTGATGGATGGCTCAACAATTTTTGCCAAAGCTAAAAAAGGTGCAGGTGGTAATATTAACATTGCTACTACTGGCATTTATAATTTTACTGGAGAATCAATAGCACAGATTATTAACGCATCTTCAGAATTTGGTATGGATGGTATAGTAACCATTGAAACTCCTGATAATAATTCAGATGAAGGTTTGTTTTCATTGCCAACCACATTGTTTGATGCTAGTAAATTTATTAATACTCCTTGTGCTCAAAAAGTTGCTGCTAATATCAGCAGTTTTATACTAACTCCCAGCGAAGGAAATTCTAATGCTGTTGGTGATTTGCTGTCAAGTGGGATAGCATTAACTAAACTAAATCCAGTATTGGTTGGTACTCAGAAGAAAGGTCTCACAATAACAGATAATTATGCTCGAAGTAGTTTTGCTACGTGTAATCTGTAAATTTTGACTATAAATGTGAATTAAGTAGTCAACCCTGACAGCCTGATAAAAGTATAGCATTTCCAGATTGGATGGACCACAGTTATATTAAGCAAGAATCTGATACTTTTATAGATTTTAATTAATAATTCACAATTTAAGAATTGCTATAATATAAGTATAAGATTAAATTACATAAAAGTCTCAGTATAAGTTTTGATCCGTCCAATTATTAAACGATTAGTTATTTTTCCATATTTATTATGGAATAGGCTCAGGAGCAGGTATACTGGAAAGTGTTACTTTTTTAATAAATTAGGACTTAACACATTGACAAAAGTATATATAATATGAATCAATCAAGTTAAGCAAAATAAAGAATCAAATGAGAGAAATAAGTCGTCCATCAACAGCAAACTGCACCTTATTCATGTATCTAACGTAATCTATGTAACGTAGCCAAAATATATAAATTGCAGTTGCGTTGGGAGAATTAATGAACATATCACATGACAGCACTAACTGTTTTTTAACACCTAAAAAATGTTATGACCAGAAGATTTATTTTTGGAAGGTGGTATGCTGAGTGTGGACGACACAGTATTGGATTACACCGTAATAGTTATCATATGAATATTACGTTGATTATTTTTGGTCAGGAAAACATCATCGTAGTGTGTTATGAGGAATCAATTTAATAACGTTGTATTACACTGATGTTAAAGGTAATTACCTGCCAATTAACTATATAATTTATGATAAATCAGAAGCTAACGGCGAAAAATGATTACTTTCAAGATATGTTGATTGAAGCATTAAACTGGAGTGTTAAACCAAATTTTGTTACGTGGAGACAGTTGGTATAGTTGCGTTCCCTATGCTTAAACTGATAAAAAACTATCATTTATTTTTCATCCCTCATCTCTCGCCGAACCTGATTCGGAGTTTTTTGTGACCAGCGTTGAAATGCTTTATGGAAGTTCGTTTTATTACTAAATCCTAGTTTTATGGCCATTTCTTCAATAGAGATATGTTCATCAGCAAGTAATTCTAATGCTTTATCATAACGAGCTTCATCAAGTAAGACTTGAGTACTAGTACCTGCCTTATTAGCACGTCGTTGTAAGCTACGAGAACTAATATCCATCCGCTGTGCCAATCTAAATACGCTAAACTCACCCTTCTTCGCATTATACGCAATAGCCTTACGAATGTTTGCAAGTACATCAGCATCACTCAGTCCAAGTTCCTGCCGAAGATTAGCAAAACGCCATTCAAGTGATTTTCGTGTTTCTGTATGTTCATTTTTGTTTCGTTGTTCAAGGGCATCACGATGAAAAATGAGGGCATTGAATTCAGCTTGGAAAGTAATTGGTGCTTTAAAATAGTTTTCATAGAATGACAGTTGACTTCGTGCTGCATGTTTGAACTGGATACGAGCAATTGCATTATCACTGAAGAGTTCTCGCACAACTCGCACACCCATCCCAACACCAACTTCTGCACTTGCACCAGTATCATTATCATTTAAAGGGTGATATATATGAAGAATAACTTCTTCATCAGTATTGGATAATTCAACTTCAAGCTGCTCAGAAAATACATCAGAATTTTGTACGAATAAATCTAACCAAGTGCCAAGATCAGGTGATAGTTTAAATACTCGTCCGGGAGAACCGAGAAAGGCAAGTGGAACATTTCGTACTAATTCAAGGGACATATTTTTTTCAGGAAATGTCTCATCTATCAGATGTAAAAGGCGTTCGAAAAATTCTTGCGGTATATGTGCATCTGGGTTCATCAGTATTGCCGGACTTTTAAGTCCAGTTTTTTTAACGATGCGTTTAAGAGAAATACCGATAGAGGCAGCAAAGAATGTGGTGATATTGGCAAAACTTGCTAAGAAATGTGACTTTACTGGTGGTTCTGTTGGTTTGTCATGTTCATCTGAAGAAGACATAAGTTATTTAACCTGAGTTGAAACAATTGATATTACAGCAGCTTAGAAGTTTTACTGTCGCAAATGGATAATTTTTGACGCAAATGGATAATTGTTTTGTTGGAAACTGTATTCTATCATAGATAACGTGTCGGATTATTTTTATTGCAATTTGAGTTGGCTAAATGTGTTTGGCTATTAACACAGTTATTTTAGAACTTAATCATTATGGAGATTCACATGAATAAAATACGTTTTAACGATTTCACTACAAATTTAAGGAGCCTGCTATGAGAAAGATACGAGATAGAATTGTCTCAATGATTGTATTTTGCATGGCACTCATGCTGGGTGTTAATGCTTTGGCAGAGACACATCAGTTTACGGCATTTAAAAATGCTATTGGTGATGAGTATCTGTTTGCAAATAAAGGTGGGGGCGATAACCTCCAATCCGGTTACGATTTTGCGAACTATTTGCAAGAAGAAGGCGATAACCTTCAATCTGAATACGGTACTCATTTCAATGAGTGGTATACTTTTTTGGTGATCAGCAATGATGATGGTACTTTTAATGTGCGTACAGTTGATGGTAGTTATTTTCAAACCTATAGCAATGGTCTTACTCGTACCGTGACTGTTGCGGATGAAAATAATCTTCCGGCAAATACATTCTATACACCAATTGATATGGGTAATGGATTGTATACGGGTACGGCATCCAATGGGAAGTACCTGAATGTGGTTGGCTATAATAACGAATATAACATGTCGTTCGATGGTATTGATGATTATATCGAAATCGAAGGTTTCAGTGGCATCACTGGTACCGATGCTCGCACTGTCCAAGCGTGGATTAAAACTACGGATAGTAATGGAGCCATTGCTTCATGGGGAGAAAATGCCAGTGGCCAGAAATGGACTTTCCGGGTACAGGATACTAATGGTACATCCGGTGCAATTCGGGTTGAAGTGAATGGCGGTTATGTCGTTGGCAGCACTGTGGTCAATGACGGTAGATGGCATCATGTCTCGGCAACATTTGAAGATGACGGTTCACCTGATGTGACTGATGTTAAACTCTATGTGGATGGCATATTGGAAGAAATCAGTGCATCCACACCTCAAGCCATCAATACCGGGGATACCACTAATGTCAAAATCGGTAATGATCATAGCGACCGTTATTTCAAGGGACAAATAGACGAAGTCCAGATTTGGAACACTGCTCGTGGTAATAGGGCTGATATGTATAAAATGTTTGAAAATCAACCCAATGCACTGATTGCCAATTATAACTTTGAAAACGACGTGGATTCAACTGTCACAGATAGCAGTCTTAACGGTTACTATGGTACCTCACACAATGGGCCAATTCACACATTTTATGCAGTCATGAAGAACCGCTATGCTTTATCATTCGATGGTACGAACGATTTTATCAACACTCGTAGCAATATAATTAATCTTGGTACCAGTGATTTTACTATAGAAACTTGGATTAAAACCACTGGCACTAATGTTGGCATCATTACCGCTGACAATGATGATGGTAAATTTAAAACGGGTGAAATGGCATTATATCTCGGTCAGGATGGTAAACCTTACTATGTTAATCTTTCGAACAATAATATCAATGGTAGTAGTGCCATTAATGATGGTAAATGGCATCATATCGCAGTGACGCAAAAGTATAACAGTGATACAGCAACTGCCAGTGGAAAAATATATGTGGATGGTATTGACAATACCGCTTACTTTAAAAATAGAGGTTCCACAAATAAGAATAGCAATATTTTCAGAATTGCTAAGAAAAGTCGTGGTGATTTAGGTTTAGCTTCAAAATTCTTCAATGGTGAGATGGATGAAATTCGCTTCTGGAACATTGCACGTAGTGAGTCTGAGATTCAGGCTAATATGAATAAGAGGTTTGAAGGAACGGAAAGTGGGCTTGTTGCCTATTACAACTTCGATGACAATGACGATGACCCAACTATCACCGACCGTAGCGTCAATAGTTATGATGGTATTTTAAAAAGAGGAAGTGATGGAAATGGTGGTAACTTTATAGGTAGAGACCGGGTGCTAAGTACTGATTATCTTCAATTCGATAGTGCTAGTCCACTGGCTCCAGTGTTTCTTAAAAATCTTGAAGAGTTAGTACCAGATGCTCCTGTGGGTGCTCGCTTCGTGGCATTACATGCTTCAGTCAACGAAACAGATGAAAATGGTAATGATATTAGCTATGAAGGTTTTGTGGTAGCAGAACAAGGTGAAAATCACCCTCAAGCCAATGCTAATAAGACAACCGTAGCTGGATGGGAGACTTTTCGATACATTGATATGGGCGATGGTACTGTCCGTTTACAAGTCGCTAAGAATGGTGAATATTTAAAAGCCAATAGTGGTGGCGGTAAAAATGTCATTCAAGGCGTAATGGGTGCCGATGGAAACTACTTTACTTTTAAAGTGATCCGTGGTCTGCCAATGCTTGCCAATGATGAGGTGATGTTCCGTACTCATAATAACCATTATCTTAATATTACGCCAGAAGGTGGGCTTAAAGCCACAGCCACTACTTACGGGCCAGAAACTGTATTTAGAGTCGTGGAACTTGAAAGACCATTTTCTTTGCCAAATGGTGAAGTAATGATTCAGACAGCCTCTTCGAAGTACTTCAGGACCGATGCTAATGGAGGGGTATATGCCGACGCAGATGAATGGCTCCGTTTCAGCAGCACTTTCAACTTGACAAATAATAAAGATGAAGATGGTAATGATGATGGTACTGTCCTTCTTGAAACCGTCTATGGCCGTTCCGAAACTTTTGACATTGTTACCGGTTTAACGGGTTTGTTGGAGGATAATGAAGTATTACTGCGACACACTTCATCAGGCTATTATGTAAATGCTAACCCTGATGGCATGATGGAAATGACGGCTACAAACTACCATGATGCTGGAATCTTTGTGATTACCCCGAAAGTGACTGAAGCACCAACCAAAAGCACTGTCTCAATTAAGGAGCGTGATAATGGTGAAACAAAATATATCGCTTCAATTCCTGACTATGACTATATCAAGCTGCGTAAAAATAGTACCAGTATGGCAGATAACATAGCTTTCACCATGCTTGAATATAGTAATGGTGATGTGCAATTCATGGACAGAGATGGTGAATATTTGAGCGTGGGAGGCGATAATAAGCTGGTGTCCGCAGGACAGGTATTTATACCGGAAACCTTCAAATTACTTCCGTCAAATTGGACAATAACTACATTACCGGGTGCGAGGCCATTTAAGCTCCAAACGTATGAAGGGCTGTGCCTTGAACCTCATATTGGAACTGACAATTATGTTAAAACTAATGTCAATTGCGAGAACACGACGACTGATTGGATTATCATCGACCATAATGCATATCCAGCCGTTGAACGTGTCACCATCACATCCGAAAAAAATGGGAATTATATTCGCCGACTGAGCAGTCATGTTTATGGTACGGACTATCCAGATAACGAGTATGGAATGATTGCTGTTGATGCCGAGCTATCCGGTAGTGCTAATAGCAGTAAATTCGTGCTGGAGAGATACTTAGATTTGTTTACATTGCGGACAATGGCGAAGACTTATATGCACACGCCCACTGAGATAGGCAACAGTTATCTAAAAAATGAGTTCACAGAGCCTGAATGGTTCAGAATTACCCAACATGATAACGGAACCATGAGTTTTTGGTCGCTTGAGCGTGACATGTATGTCTATGTCGACAATCGCGATATGTTGTCGATGCGTGATAATGACACAGATGACGATTCGCGTTTCACTATCAATACTGGTGATGAATTACTCTTGGCTGTGGATATGCTTAATGAAGACGACCCTGATAACGTGACATTATCCATACCGGTTTCAGAAACGGGTGGCAGCGATAAGTTTATTCTGGGCAATGTTGAGGGTGGGGATATGCAAATGGATGAATGGGGGGTACTGGAATCATTCTCTGGTACAACTGATTCTTTATCTTTCCCGAATATGGGGGCGATGGACATATTTTCCTCATTAAGCAAATTTTCGGAGCCAGTTAAATTCAACTACGATTTTGGTAGTAAACTGAATTCCAGTTTCCCGCTCAATGCTGACCTCAAATATTTTAATCTTGAGATGGAAAGTGGTCTAAATTTCAAGTTTGGCGATGCATACATATCTGTTGGTGATAGTAGTCAAACAAAGATTGCGATTGATCACAGATCACCGGCAGTGTTTATGTATACAGATGCACCCATATTTGGTCCTCTTATTGAAGGAATAGGTTTTGGTATCTCAGGCAGGAACAATATTCCATTTACACCATCAATTGCTGGAATCCGGGTACCTGACTATGATTCGAACGACGATGATCCAATTTTCTATGGTTCTATATGGTTAGATGGTACGTTCAATTTACCGGTTATCCCGACGGTCTTGGAGGACTTCATTTCAGTTAAACTTGGTGCCGATGCAACCATTGCACTTGCTAATGACATGGAACTGGAGAGCGGTAAGTTCCTAAGCTCAAATAGTTTTGAACAGCTTGGTGCTAACGGCGAACTTGATGCGAAAATTGATTTATGTGGTAAAATTGAGGGCGTTGAGTGTGGGTTCAATATAGATTTGGCTGAAGCTTCATTTATACTTAACCTTGAAGAAGACCCATGGATAGCTTTCAGTGGCCGCATCGATCCGAGCAAAGCAATAGAATTGCCATTCGGATTGGAAATACCGGTCACTGGTGGTGGCTTATATGCGGCAGTAGATACATATATTGATGAAAATGACCCATATCTTTCTCTCTACGCCAAAATTGGTGATTTCAAAGGATTGCCGGGCGTAAAATTGGAAGGCCTTTTCAAAGTGGATACGCATGGGGTGGAATTTGGTGGCTATGCAGGCTTTGGTCCCGTGCTGCCTAAAATCTCCATCTCAGGCACTGCCAGTGCGGACAAACAATCGTTCACAGGAAGGATTGAGCGAAGTATTGGCGGTAAGGTTAAAATCGGTACGGAGAAGGTTTCATGGAGGGTTAAAGGCTTTATTGATGTGGAAATTATTATCAGAAAAGGTAATCCTGATATCGCTTTCAAGACGAAGCTAAAAGCCTGTGGGGCTGGTAAGTGTGATTCTGTCAAAGGCACTGTTAGCATTGGAAGTGACGGCAGAATCGAGCTTTGTGCTAATGTCCCGGTTGTTGGTAACCAGTGCGGCAAGATTTGATGCTAATTCTGTACTAAGCAAATAGCGTAATATTTGCAAAGTACATTCACCCAACAAAAGCCCATATTATTCTTTGTGATGATGTGGGCTTTTTTTTATTACTTTTTATCCGTTGCGAAACGTAGAACACAACTGTTATAATCATAAATACCCCCCAAGAAACTCCAAAGGAAAACACTATGAAAAACATAACAAAATACCAAATTTTTACTTGCATGGTTTTGGCGGTAGGTATAGTAACATTCTTATAAAAACACATCATAAAAATAAATTATAGGCAAAGATATATGAGTTATAGTATAGATTTCAGAAAACGTGCAATAGATTTCGTTATTGAAGAAAAAAATAGTATGAGACATACAAGCAAAATATTCGATATACAGTATAACACAATGAAAGAATGGGTGAAAAGATTTAAAGAAACAGGGGAATTTTCTCCCAAACCAATTTTGGGTAAACAACCAACAAAGATAAATTTGGCAACATTGAAGAAACAAGTATCGGAACATCCAGACTGGTTTCAACATGAACATGCACAAACATTTGATGTGACGCAATCAGCGATAAGCACAGCACTAGCCAAACTTGGCATAACCTGCAAAAAAAAACATTTCGTTATGAGGAACAAGATGAACTTGAAGTAGAAAAATACAACCAAAAACTTGATTTAGTTGATAAAAATGAATGTATATATCTTGATGAATCTGGTATTAAACCCACGGCTTTCTCATAAAAAATTCTTGAAATTTTGGTATAATATGAAGCTAATTTCAATAACCATAAATTTTGAGAAGAAGAATACCTATGAACAATACAATACCTTATTCAGACGAAAAAATCATCAATTTCATAAATGTACTGGGTGAATTGACAGACCCACGTGATGAAAGAGGCAAACGGCATTCGCTTCCTTTCGTTATAGCATCTGTTATTTTGGCAATG
>JAUCGL010000111.1 GCA_030378105.1 Candidatus Halobeggiatoa sp. HSG11
AACTGATGGTGCTATTTTAAAAAATGGTAAAGCATTGGCTGTTATTGAGTTAAAAGGTACAAATACCAAGGATTTAGATAAAGTTAATAATCAGGCATTTAATTATAAGAATAATCATACTGATTGTGTTTATGTTATTACTTCAAATTTTGAGAAATTGCGGTTTTTTATTCATGATGCGGTTGCTCATATTGAGTTTAATTTGTTTACGTTGACAAAAGAAGAGTTTGAAATACTTTGGCTTTGTTTGAATGCTGAGAATTTATTGGGTGGTGTGCCGGCTAAAATAAAACAGGATAGTATAGTAGTTGAGGAAAATATAACAAAAAAGCTTTATAAAGATTATTCTACGTTTAAAAATGAGTTGTGGCAGAATATTTGTAAAAATAGACCTGATTTAGATAAACTTTTGTTGTTTCAAAAAACTCAAAAATTGTTGGATAGATTTTTATTTGTTTTTTTTGCTGAAGATAGTGGTTTGCTTCCGCCAAATTCAATTTCAAGTATGGTGAAACGTTACAAACAATTGATTGAATTAGATGCTAAAAAACCACTTTATGATATTTTTAAACAGTTTTTTGGTTATATTAATAAAGGTCGAAAGGGTAAGACGGTTCAGGATGATATTTTTGCGTATAATGGCGGGTTGTTTTTGCCGGATGAGTTGTTGGATGGTTTGATAATTGATGATGAGTTGCTTGAGCCTCATGTGTTGACAATGACGGCTTATAATTTTCAGAGTGATGTTGATGTTAATATTTTGGGGCATATTTTTGAGAATTCGCTGAATGAGATTGAGAGTGTTACGGCACAGCTTGAGGGGCAGAAGGTTGATAAAAATAAAAGTAAACGTAAGAAAGATGGGGTTTTTTATACGCCAAAGTATATAACGAAGTATATAGTTGAGAATACGGTTGGAAAGCTTTGCGAGGAGAAAAAGGCGGATTTTGGTATTGTGGATGAGGAGTATGCTAAAGGGCAGAAAAGAAGAAGAAAAAAGCTTGTACAGAATTTGTATGATAATTTGCAAGAGTATCGTAATTGGTTGTTGGAAATAACTATTTGTGATCCAGCTTGTGGTAGTGGGGCTTTTTTGAATCAGGCTTTGGAGTTTTTAATTTCTGAACATGCTTATGTTGATGAGTTGCAGGCTTATTTATTGGAGTCGAGTATTGTTTTTCAGGATGTGAGTAATCATGTGTTGGAGAGGAATATTTTTGGGGTTGATATTAATGAGGAGAGTGTTGATATTGCTAAACTTTCGCTTTGGTTAAGAACTGCTCAACGTGGTAGAAAACTTACTTCTTTGAATAATAATATTAAATGTGGAAATTCTTTGATTGATGACCCGAAAGTGGCAGGAGAGAAAGCTTTTAATTGGGAAGAGGAATTTCCACAAGTTTTTGAGAAAGGTGGTTTTGATGTGGTTATTGGGAATCCGCCTTATGTAAACTTTAAACTATACAGTAGCTTTGAGCGTAACTATTATAAGAAACAATACTCTAATATTTTTAATGGTAAGGCTGATTTGCTTTATTACTTTTATTACTTTTCTATTGAAATTCTCAAAAACAATGGTGTATTAGGCTTTATTACTTCCCGTTACTGGCTTGAAGCAGAATATGCTATATTACTTAGGAATGAGATAAAAAGAGCATGTAAAATAATTAAAATTTTAGATTTTAAAAATCTAACAATTTTTGAAGATGCTGGAGTAAAGTCAAATATTACAATACTGAGGAAAAATATTACTTTGGAAGAACACAAGATACAATATTATGATTTTTATGGAAAAAAAATATTTGATATTGACTCCAACACAGAAGTTAAAAAGTTTAATGTTAATCAATCTTCATTATTAATCAACGAAGACTGGAAATTTTTTCCACATGATAAACTAAATCTCCTTAATAAATTAAAAATTAAGGGGAGGTTATTAGATTGTTATTGTCATTGTTTACAGGGAGTTATTACTGGTGCAGACAAAATATTTGTAATTGAAAAAAACAACAATCACTACAATGAGATAGAAGATATATATACAAAAAAATGGATAAAGGTTGGAGATATAAATAGATATTCCATTATGCCAGTTGTAGAGAGAAAAGTTATTTATACAGAGAAAATAGACATAAACAACATTCCTCATTCCGTTTATAATTGTTTGAATATTAATAAAAATAAACTCAAAAACAGAAGTGCTGTAATAAATGGCGAATATAGCTGGATAAGTTGGCACCGATATAGAAATAAAAAATATATCAATCAACCTAAGTTAGTAACTCGTTTCAAAGCAGCAATGAATACATTTGCTATAGATATGGAAAACTGCTATTCAAGTGCGGATGTAACACATGTAGTACTAAAAGAAGAATATAAAAATCAAATTTCGTTAAATTACCTCTGTGGTATACTTAATTCAAAATTGCTTGATGTATACTTTAAAAGTTATGGCAAATTAATGGATTATAGATATGAATACTATCCAACCCCGGTCGGAAAAATGTCTATAATTTTAGGCAATACAGAACAACAAATTAATATTTCAGAAAATGTTCAAAAAATTACTGAATTAACAAATATTTTGATTGGAGTAGAAATTTCATTTGTTCAATTACTAAAATCAAAATACATAAGTGTAAAGGATAATTTAAGTAAATATTACAATTTAGATTTTTCCCAATTTCTAAAAGAACTAGAAAAAGCCCGTAAGAAATCAGCAAAAGAAAACAAACAGGAATATAAAAAGTTAAGTTTGTCGGAAGAAGCAGAATGGATGGAATATTTTAATGACCAAAAACAAAAAGCACAGGAACTTAAAGAACAAATAAACCAAACCGACAAAGAAATAGATAAAATGGTTTATGAACTCTACGAACTCACACCCGAAGAAATTGAAATCGTAGAAAATTCCGTTAAATAGGCATTAATTGAAAAATCATGAATATAAACTTAAGTAATAGATGACGAACTCATTAAAGAAACTATGAATTTAAGTCAAAAAAATTCCAAAAAAGAAGCTATTCTTACAGCATTAAAAGAATATATAAATTACAAAAAACGTATGGAAGTTACTAATATTTTTGGAATAGTTGACTACGATAGTGACTATGATTATAAAGAACAGCGAAAAATATCGTTCCCAAACTCTAGTTTGGGAACGCACTGCCAAGAAGCTCCGCTTCGTCATTAACAATGATATATCTTACCTCAATTCAAAGCAGAGCTATAAACGGTATTGTGTTCCCAAACAGGAGTTTGGGAACAATAATAAACCCACCGAACCTTCAAAATGGTGGATTTCATTTCATTCTATCCACCCTACATTTGTTACTTTTGACTTATGTATAACGATGAGACGTCTCGTTGGAAATGCCTACTATACCGCTGCGGTATTCATTTAAAACGGCCTTTCGCTATGCTAATTAATGCCTATTTAACGGAATTTTCTACGATTTCAATTTCTTCGGGTGTGAGTTCGTAGAGTTCATAAACCATTTTATCTATTTCTTTGTCGGTTTGGTTTATTTGAGATTTTAATTCTTGTACTTGTGCTTTCTTATCTTCAAAAAGCTCCATCCATTCCATTTCATCGGATTTAGAAAGTTTCGCATAACCCGATTTTTTAACAGCTTTATTGAGTTCTTTTATAAAATCGGAAAATTCTAATTCGTACCAGTTTTGTAGTTTTTTACTTAGTTTTTCAAGGTTAAATTGTGATTGTAGATATTTAATAAATTTTTCAATTGAATTTCTGAAAATAGGTTCTTGTTTTAACTTAATATTGGCGAAATCAACCAGTGCATTTTCAAATTTAGTATCAATCTTAATTGGTATCTGATGAAGTTCATAACCACTAATTGTTGGCATTTTAAATTTATCATTAAACCACCAATTTATCATGTTTGAATTTAAAACAACTAAAATATACTTAACATTAATTTTTAACTCTCTCTCTATGACCGAAACATTAGTTGTATCAAGACAGTAATGTTGCTCATTATCATATGTAACCAATAATTGTCCTGAACTGTTAACTCTTTGAGTTATCAATTTTTCTGGCACTTCAAACAATTCTTTGGTGTGTGGCAAACATCCTACTTTTTCTCTCATTAAATCAGGTCTATACCAGACAAATTCATTGGCAAAATCAATATGATACGCTTTAATATTTCTCCCTCTAATAATCTTTTTAAATTCATCATTTTTCTTCTCAAAATGCAAAAATCTTTTATCATCACTTGTTTTTATGCCTCGTGTAAATCTTAATAGACTATCCAATCGAACACTATTTAAAAATATTTTATCTTCTATTTTTTGTTTTTGGGGTGTCCAGTCAAAATTAATTATCATTTCTTCATTACTAAAAAGTGTTTTTTTAGGTATATTTACAATAAACTTAAAAGTTTCATCAAAAACTGGAATTCCATCAAATTCAGCATCTTTTTCACAAACTATTATTACTGTTTTTACTGTTGCATCTTGAAAAACACCATGTTCTAATTCTACTAAACTGTTTATTCTGTAATTATCAAAAAACAATTTACGTAGAGGTGTAAAACTTGTCGTGCTGACCCAAGTATGTGGAAAAATAAATGAAAACTTACCCTTTGATTTTAAAATTTTCGTAGCTATTTCAACAAAGAACGCATACAAATCAGTTTTGTTTTTACAGACTTTAAATTGCTTTTTATAAAAAACTCTTTCTTTTTTTAGCAGATTAGCGAAATTCACATAAG
The DNA here is from genome assembly GCA_030378105.1 of Candidatus Halobeggiatoa sp. HSG11. Taxonomy (GTDB): domain Bacteria; phylum Pseudomonadota; class Gammaproteobacteria; order Beggiatoales; family Beggiatoaceae; genus DRQV01. The sequence continues at coordinate 4,740 of JAUCGL010000111.1, forward strand.
GCGGATTCCCAATAACCACATCAAAACCACCTTTCTCAAAAACCTGCGGAAATTCCTCTTGCCAATTAAAAGCTTTCTCTCCTGCCACTTTCGGGTCATCAATCAAAGAGTTTCCACATTTAATATTATTATTCAAAGAAGTAAGTTTTCTACCACGTTGAGCAGTTCTTAACCAAAGCGAAAGTTTAGCAATATCAATACTTTCTTCATTAATATCAACCCCAAAAATATTCCTCTCCAACACATGATTACTCACATCCTGAAAAACAATACTCGACTCCAATAAATTAGCCTGCAACTCATCAACATAAGCATGTTCAGAAATTAAAAACTCCAAAGCCTGATTCAAAAAAGCTCCACTACCACAAGCCGGATCACAAATAGTTATTTCCAACAACCAATTACGGTATTTTTGCAGATTATCGTATAAGGTTTTTATAGTTGTTTTTCTTCTGTTTTTTCGGATTTTAGCATATTCTTCATCTACAATATCAAATTCCGTCTTTTTCTTCTCGCAAAGCTTCCCAATTGTATTTTCAACTATATATTTTGTTATATACTTAGGTGTATAAAAAACCCCATCTTTTTTACGTTTAGTCTTATTTTTATTAACCTTCTGTCCTTCAAGCTGTGCCGTAACACTCTCAATTTCATTCAGCGAATTCTCAAAAATATGTCCCAAAATATTAACATCAACATCACTCTGAAAATTATAAGCCGTCATTGTCAACACATGAGGCTCAAGCAACTCATCATCAATTATCAAACCATCCAATAACTCATCCGGCAAAAACAACCCACCATTATATGCAAAAATATCATCATGAATTGTTTTACCTTTTCGGCCTTTATTTATATAATCAAAAAACTGTTTAAAAATATCATAAAGTGGTTTTTTAGCATCATCTTCAATAAGTCTATGATACCGCTTAACATAATAACTGATTGAATTTGGCGGAAGCAAACCACTATCTTCAGCAAAAAAAACAAATAGAAATCTATCCAACAATTTTTGAGTTTTTTGAAACAGCAAAAGCTTATCTAAATCAGGTCGATTTTTACAAATATTCTGCCACAACTCATTTTTAAACGTAGAATAATCTTTATAAAGTTTTTTTGTTATATTTTCCTCAACTACTATACTATCCTGTTTTATTTTGGCTGGCACACCACCCAATAAATTTTCAGCATTCAGACAAAGCCAAAGTATTTCAAACTCTTCTTTTGTCAGCGTAAACAAATTAAACTCAATATGAGCAACCGCATCATGAATAAAAAACCGCAATTTCTCAAAGTTTGAAGTAATGACATAAATACAATCAGTATGATTATTCTTATAATTAAATGCCTGATTATTAACTTTATCTAAATCCTTGGTATTTGTACCTTTTAACTCAATAACAGCCAATGCTTTACCATTTTTTAAAATAGCACCATCAGTTTTTTTTGCTCCTTTCTCATTTTTAAGTTCAGTCGTCAGATTAAAATTCGGCTGCGGATTTAGTGTGTATCCTAAAATTTTAACAAAAAGTTCCCGTAAAAAACCTTCCTGAAATTGCTCTTCCTTTGACTGCCTTATATTTTGTTGTATTTCAGTATCATGGAAATAAGCGATAAATTGAGAATATGCTTCATCAATCTGCTTTTCATCTTGCGTTTTTAAATACTTATTTAATACTGAGTTTTGAAAAATATTCATAATTTATATTAAGTTAGATTAAAATATAGCATACCACCTTTTAAGTTAAATAAAAATAGTACAGCCTCTTTTATTTGGAAACTAAACGTTATTGTGCATGAAATAAATTCCACAATGTTGAATCAGACCTGTCAAGTTTAGTTGTCGATATTAATTACATGCACGTTACTTAGTGAATAATATAAACCAAAGGAAATAAAATAATCCAAACTAAATCAACCATATGCCAATAAGAAGCCCCAGTTTCAACTCCAGTATGATTGGTAGCACTGTATCCACCTCGCCGAGCTTTCAATAAAATTGCCGCTAAAATAATCATGCCAAGAATAACGTGCATAAAATGAAAGAAAGTTAAGGACAGATAGAACATATAAAAAAGATTGGTACTCATGCTAATTCCAGCGGAGATTTTTTCAGAAAATTCAATAATTTTAACGAATAAAAATATTGTACCCATGAAAAGTGCTGCACCAAGCCAATTAACACAAAAATTACTTTGATTCTTTTTAATGGCGGCAACTGCTTGCACCACAAAATAACTGCTAGTAATTAATACGATAGTATTGATAGCTCCAAATTCTCTGGTAAGAGTTGCTTGGCTGGTGTTGAATAGTTCGACATTGTAACTACGTGCAAACGCATAAGCTATAAAAAAGATACCGAATACTAATAGTTCAGCAAAAATAAAAATCCAAATGGCGAAATCGCCGGGTAAATTATTAGTATGATTTGGGATTGTTGTTTTCATATAAATTATATTAATATTGGTCGGGTAATTTAAGAACTATAAAGATGACAATAATTTTGATAATGTTTTGGCTGTAATGTAGCGAAAAGCCATGTTGTTTTTAGCTGTTCACATTGATGATTTTGTTAGCTTTTTTGCTTAAACACTTTGTTATTTGAAGTGATGGTGCTTGAAGAATTATCATTCCATCATGACTGACATTCTCAGAAAATAACCCAATCTCATTAGTTTGTATGAGAATAACTTTTTTTGATCTTTTTGTTTTCTTTGCTTTTAATAAACATGTTGCAGCTTCAGTTATTGTTTCATTTTTCTTTTGGACGCGGATTAATACAGGAGTATTTTCATACATTTCCACCAGAATTGCATCAATGCCATTATTTCTTTGAACAGGATTAAATTCAATACCCTTTAATAAACCTAAAGCATCTTTATCAGAATTAACATATGATGCTCTTCCATTTTTCAACAGATTTGAATTTGTTTTAATTGGGTTATCAATTCTATTTAAAGTTAGTTTAACAGCTTCTGAAGATTTATCTATTCCTATATATTTTCTGTCAAGTAATTTTGCTGCTACACATGTTGTTCCACTGCCACAAAAAGGATCTAAAACTACATCACCCTTTTGGGTTGTTAGTTCAATAATTCTTTCTAAAAGCAATAATGGTTTTTGTGTTGGATAACCAACACGTTCTTTGGCTTTTGGGTTCAAGTAAGGAATTTCCCAAACATCATTCAGTGGAACTCCCCTTTTATTATCTCCAAGTTTAGCCCTTCCTTTTTCATCTACATCGTAAATGGACTTATTATGTTCGTCTCTCGTCCTGAGCTGTAATATTTGGTCTATATTTGTTGTTTCTGAGTAAGCTGTATAGATAGTATTAAATTTAAAGTCTTTTGTCTTTGAATAAAAATAGATATTTTGGTGAGCTGGTAGTAAGCCTTTTTTAGAATTAGACCATCTTTTATAACTCCAAATAATTTCTGATTGAAAGTTGTTTTCACCAAAGATTTTATCTAATATGGCTCGGATAATATGTTCACCATTTTTGTCGCAGTGAATAAAAATCGAACCGGTGTCCTTTAAGCAATTGTGCATTAATAACATTCGTTCATTTAGAAAACTTGCATATTCTTTATTGCTCCCCCAAATATCATTAAAGCTAAATTCTTTTGTCCGTTCTCGGTTCTGTAAGGTATGTTTTTTTTCAGTAAAAAATGGCGGATCAAGATAAATGAGATCAACTGATTTCTTCTCAATTAACTTCATCTGTTTAATACAGTCGCCTTTAAAAATTTTATTCATTATCTCTTCTTTCCGCAATCTCTATCAAGATTGACTTTAAGTCATAACCACTTATTTGTGTGATGTATTCCCATGCCTCATCACCAGCATAGTACTCGCCTTCAACACCACTATATAAAGTTTTCAGTACATCTTGAATTTTAATGGCTTGTTCCCTTTGAGGGTAATAAAACATAACTCGAATTGGTTTATAGCCATGTTCTTTGATGACTTTAACTCGCGTATGTTCTTTTGTAATATGATCTCCATCTGTTGTAGCATCACGCCACTTCAGTTCAACAGCATCATTATCATTTAAAAAATCAATTTCAAATGTTTTTGGTTTTTGCCCTTGCGTATTTTCTATCGTAGTTTTTCCGCCTTTGCTGTTAGAAAAAAACATGCAGAGTGAAGCTGCTTCTTCAAGAAATGATCCTGCATACTTGTATAAAAAACGACCTGTATTTTGGTACTCATCAATCAATGAACCTTCATGATTGGAAATGCCTAATACTCTGTATATCAGATAGTGGGAATTATCATCCGATTGCATTTCCTCACGACGATTCATGATCTTAGCTTTCAAATTTCTTGCATATTCATCAGCTAATTCACTAATTTTGTGTTTTAATAATTCTAAACAATTGCCAGACTCAATTGCCTTATCAATTTCAGTTCTTCGGTATGCATATACAGCTTTAATAAGTTCAGCTTTTCTAACTCCTTTAGTATCAATACCTAATTTTTTGCAATATTCATCTAATTTGGGCTTTTTGAATTTTTCTATTTTCATATATGCTTCCAATTTACAAATTCTTCACTATATATTATTTTTGAGAGCTAATCATGCAAGGCTATCGCGCTATGTAAGTGTATAAATAACAATAATATATAATCATATTATACCATTTTTGCTATATAGTATTTCCCATTTGAATGAAATGCAACTTCCCCTAAATTCCTTCCTTAATTTAAGGAGAGGCAAGGGGTAGTTGACGCAATCGAAAAAATTCTATACATTGATATTAACTAGCTTTTTTATCTCCAACAAAAAAACTGGCAATATATGCTATTAGTCCAATCAAAAATATCACACCAGCTACTTCGCGTAACCAATACCATAAAACTATTTTATCCTGCATAACCATAAATGATAATGGATTTTCAGCTGCTCGCATCAGATATACCTGTAAAGCACCAGCCGCTGTCAAGAATAAGGTAATGCAAAGCATGGCAATAGTCATCAACCAAAATGCCCAAGTTTCAAGACGTTGTGCCCGTTCACAATTAGCCTCTAATTCTTTCCCACGCAAAATTGGCATCGCATAAGATATGATGGTCAAGACAATCATAACATAGGCTCCATAAAACGCTAAATGACCATGAGCTGCTGTTAATTGAGTACCATGAGTATAGTAATTAACTGGTGCTAATGTATGCAAAAAGCCCCATACTCCAGCTCCGAGAAAAGCAACAACTGCTGTCCCTAAAGCCCACAATGTTGCTATTTTATTTGGATGTTCACGCCGTTTATTTTTAACCATTGTGAAAGCAAATAACATCATCAAAACAAATGGAATTGGCTCAAGAGCAGAAAATATTGATCCCCACCACTGCCAATATTCAGGAGCCCCAATCCAAAAGTAATGATGTCCAGTACCAATAATACCAGTAATAAGTGCCATCGCAATAATTATATACAACCATTTCTCAATGATTTCACGGTCCACTCCAGTTACTTTTATTAATACAAAAGCTAGAATGGAAGCCATAATTAGTTCCCAAACTCCTTCTACCCATAGATGAACTACCCACCACCAGAAATATTTATCCAAAACTAAATTGGTCGGATTGTAAAAAGAAAATAGGAATAAGACCGCCAGACCAACCAAGCCGGTCAATAATACGAGAGTCACCACTGTCTTACGACCTTGGAGAATAGTCATGCCGATATTATATAAAAATCCTAATATAACAACGACAATACCAACTTTAATGATGGTTGGTTGTTCTAAAAATTCCCGACCCATAGTTGGCAATATACTGTTACCGGTTAATTCAGCTAATTGTGCATAGGGTACTAATAAATAACCTAATATTGTTAATACACCAGCTGCTAAAAAAATCCAGAACAGTGCTAAAGCCAATTTTGGACTATGTAATTCCTTTTCCGATTCTTCTGGAACAAGGAAATAAGATGCACCCATAAATCCAAATAGTAACCACACAATAAGTAAATTAGTGTGTACCATTCGTGCAACATTAAAAGGGATAAGTGGGAAGAGAAAATCTCCAACTACATACTGTAATCCCATGATAACACCAAATAAAATTTGGCCGACAAATAATCCGATAGCCGCAATAAAATAAGGTTTTGCGACAGCTTGTGATGAGTATTGCATTTATATAATCTCCTTTAACCTTCGATGTTTGGTGGCCAGTTGGCAGTATTGATTTCAGAAGACCATTTTAAAAATGCTTCCAGTGCATCCAATTCCTCATCACTGAGATTGAAATTTGGCATTTGGCGACGACCGGGAGCATTGGTAGGCATAGCTTTCATCCATGCTTGAATAAAACCGGGGCCTCTGCGTTGATAAACATTTCCCAACTCAGGTGCGAAATAAGCACCCTCACCAAGTAAAGTATGACAACCAATACAATCATTTTCTTCCCAAATAATTTTACCGTGTGCGACTTGCTCGGTAATATTTTCCCGGTGGTCGCGTTCAGGTAGAGCTATAGTAGTATCAAGGGTTAAAGCAAGAAATAACAAGATAAAGAATATCGAACCACCATAATAGATGTTTCGAGCCATAGACTTAGTGAATATTTCATTCATTTACGAATTTTCTCCATATTTAGCGATATTCCATTTAAAACTAAAAACAATATAAAAATATTTCAGCTTAAAATTAACTAATTGATATTACACAGATTAGCTGTATATTAAGTTGAGTATTTTACTAGGGTATAAGGCAATATAGTGGCTAAATTTGGATATTCAAGAAAACAAGATTAAATTGCCTAATAATCTTCCGTTAGTTATAAAGTGAATTTAACTTTATTTTTCAACATGTTATAAAATATATATTTATTAATCAGTTTTATGTATAAAACACTTGTTAATCAAATAATTACAAAAATTTTATTAGTAATTACTTTATTTTATTAAAATATTTTCTTTCGTTCTAACGTACCAGTGTTGGAATGTAGAAACACCACATCAGCGGTGCATATATATAAAAAATACACTTTCAAATTAATGTACAAGATTGTACAGTGAATCAAAAAAGGTAATATGTAGATACACAAAAGTATTTTAACAAAAAATATGATATATTATAATCAGATAAAATTTCAAACCATCCATTATAAGGGAATATAAAAACATGCTATTTGTCAATTAATTAACAGAATCAGAAAGACTTATGGTTAGAAAATATGCAGACCAATCATCCAATACCAATCCATAAGGAAACGTGTCCATAGTATTTTGCTATCATCACAGGGTTATTCGATCCCAAATATAATAAGGATAATAAGGAGGATGTTGCACAGAGTGTATCACGTTGGTTGCGAGTATGGGATAGTATTGGGATAATTGGATTAATAGAAAGACATACGAAGTGGTGATGAATACATTATTGAGTACACCTTATAAATGTTAAAATACTTTTGTGTATCTACATACATGGATCAGGTGCAATTGGCTGTTGATGGACGACTTATTTCTCTCATTCAATTCTTTTTTATGGATTATTTGACTGATTAATATTATAATACTTTTGTCAATGCGTAAGTCTTACTATATATTTTTAACCATTGACTATCTGTTAAATTCGCATTTGACATTTGATTTTTCTCAGGAGACACAAGATATCCTTTATTTTATAACAAATGTTAACACAACCTTAAGAGTTGATAAAGACCATTAACTCTTATCTTGATAGTCAGTTTCACTATGTGAACCCAACATTTGTTAATTGATGTGCTTCATTACTTCAGTGCATCCTACTTCTAACTATTTGTTGAATGTGTTGAGGAACGAAGTACATCAAGTATAACTATAGACTTTCAGATAAATAATTTCCAACATGAAATTACAATATATACTAACAGTTCTGTTATTAATTTGTCATTCCACCAACGCCGAAATAATCACTGATGGCACACTTGGCCAACAAATAAATTTACCCGGTCCTGATTTCCAAATAACTTCAAATCAAGGCCAACAATACGGTGACAATCTCTTTCACAGCTTCCAAGACTTTAACTTAAATAGTTCAGAATCCGCAACTTTTTCTGGATCAAATTCAGTGCAAAATATTATCAGTCGGGTCACTGGTGGCAATCCTTCCAATATTGATGGCTTAATTAGTTCGACAATTCCAAATGCTGATATGTATTTTCTCAATCCCTATGGAGTCATATTTGGTCCCAATGCTAAATTAGATGTACAAGGAAGCTTTCATGTGAGTACGGCTGATTATTTGCGACTGGGAGAAAATGGACGATTTGATGCTCACAATCCAAGTGATAGTATTTTGACAGTGGCTCCAATTGAAAGCTTCGGATTTTTAACAAATTCAGCAGCCTCAATAGAAATAACCGACAGCAATTTACAAGTTTTACCAACCAAAGCCTTATCTATAATTGCTGGTGATATTAATCTAACTAACACCAAACCAACAGTTTATGACAAAGCAAGTCATCATATTTTAACTAATCAATTAATTGCACCAAATGGATTAATAACTGTGGATGCAAAAGGTACGATTAACTTAACCAATTTTGGCATTGATACCAGTGGGTCTTTTGGTGGACAAATTAATATTCGTGGCAAAAGATTGGAAATGGATGATAGTAGAATAAGTAGTCACACTTTTGGTGAATTTGATGGTCAAGCAATTGATATTCAAGTTGATAATTTATTTATGCAAGATTCTGATATTATTGCTAATACTTATGGAACTGGTGATGGAAGTAAAATTAATTTACAAATAGACGAAACTTTAACAGCAACGAAACTTGATCGGCCATTAGGAGTTGAATTTGAGACTAATTTGCGTGGTAGTAGTCATATAAGTACTTTAACTGCTGGAGAAGGTGATAAAGGTGTCAGTGGAGATATAACTATTAATGCAGGTTATATTGATTTACGCCACGCTGCTGAAATTAGGAGTCGTAGTTTTAGTAAAGCTAAATCAGGTAATATTACTTTACGAGTTGCTGATACTTTTCAAGCAATTGATACTGTTCCATTAAATATTGCAACATTATCTATTATTGGGGGTGTACATACTTTCAGTTTTGCAAATGGCGATAGTGGCAATATAGATGTTATTGCTCAAAATATCATATTGAATAAGGGCAGTGTGATTGCTGCAAGTACCTTTGGAGCTGGTCACGGTGGTTCTATTTTCATTCAAGCAGATACTATTAACCTTAAAGAACAAGGAGAACTAACCGGAACACCAACAGCAATTGCTAGTACTAGTCAAGGAGTTGGTAAAGCTGGTAAGGTTGAAGTTCATGCTCGTAATATAACACTCGAAAACGGTGGCACAATTACTACCAGTAGCTTTTTATCTGGTAATTCTGATAAATTAATTGTAACAGTATCTGATACTTTAACGATCTTTGGTATGGCAAAATTGCTCTATAAATTCTTAGGTCTGGAAATGTTTTATCCGAGCAATATCAGTTCTGCTTCTGTAACAAATGGACAAGCCAACAATGTTTATATTCAAGCCAAACATATTATTTTGGATGCTGGTGGAACTATTGGTAGTTTTACTTATGGTTATGGTGATGGAGGTAATACAGAAGTAATTGCAGATACTATAAAAATTTCTGGTTGGCAAGATAGTATACCTTTATATCGCAGTGGAATTAATAATAGTTCAACCAGTTTAGACCCACACGCTGGTCTTGCCGGAAACATAAATATTGCCGCAAACAAAATAATAATCAGTGATGGTGGAGCAATCAATAGTTCAGCAATGAATGCTATTGGAGGCAATATTGTTGTTAATACCAAAGATATGATTTATTTATTAGATCAAGGTAGTATAATAACCAGTGTACAAAGTGGTATTGGTGATGGTGGTAATATTAATATTTTTAATCCTCAATTTATATTGTTAAACCAAGGCAAAATTGCTGCTCAAGCTGATGCAGGTCATGGTGGTAATATTCGTATTACTACCGATCACTTAATAACTTCAACAGACAGTTTAATAAGTGCTTCCTCAAAATTAGGTATTGATGGTAATGTAAGTATTGATTCTCCCGCAATTAATATGGAGGGATTTTTAGTTGTGTTACCGGGTAATTTTGTAGATGTTAGTTATTTTATGGTAACTCCTTGTTATCAACGCTTAGATAAAAATTTAAGTAGTTTAACAATAATACCAAGTGAAGGTACTTCCAATGAACCGAATGATTTATTGCCTAGCCGGCCATATTTCTCTAATCAAGCGACTCCCCCATAACGTAAAAGGTGAGTTTGTTCAAAATATCAAGAAATACCGATCTGCTTAAACTATTTTTTCAAATTTAAGAACTCTCATGCAAATCGCAGACTAATCGACTTTGCCTTTCCATGTCTTGCGGTGCGTGAAACTTTTGTAGAATATAGTTATCGATTTAATATTGAAGAAGGTTTTAAAGATGACAAATCAGGTGCTTTTCAGTTGGAATCATCTTTATTTCGTGATGCACAAGCTTTGACACGATTATATACGGTGATTGTTGTTGCAACTTTATTTCTTGTTTCACAAGGAGTTGAAGCTGTTAAATCGGGTATACGTCAAGAAATTGATCCACATTGGAATCGTCACTGCCATTAAGTTAAGAAAATAACTACTATTAATCAATACGTTATAATGTTGACTATTTAGCATAGCAAAATGACGTAGCTCAATAATTAACTAAAAATATTGAAGTATTTTTTAAGGTGCAATTTTTGCTTAACAGATGATTTGATGTGTATAGCATTGATAATAAATATAAATTCCTTAACTTAATGGCAGTGCATTGGAATCGTGCCATTAGTTATTTAAAAATTGGATTGCGTTATGTGGCTTCAGCACATGTCAGAGGTTATAAATTTATTAAAAAAATAACTCTTTCTAATATGCCTGCTCCTGAACCTCTTCCATAATAAATATGGAAAAATAACGGCTCTTTGGTAATTTGCGTTGAATATAATATATTGATTATAAAGCATATAATTTTATATCTGAAGTATCCAAAAATATGCGTTGGAACAAATGTCCAACATTAATGATACCAAAGCAACGTCTTTTTATAACCTTGATTTTGTTATTAAATCCTTCAACAAATCCACTTGTATGTCGTTCAAC